>CBFHYD010000021.1:0-32112 GCA_965659975.1 Winogradskyella sp.
TACCATGTCACTTGTAACTAGTTCAGATACAATGTGGGCTTCTCTGGGGCAAAATAATTATTCAGGAGGCATAAGCAACCAGGGCAGTAATATTGATCTTCTTTTTAAGACATACATCATTCAAAATGATTTTTTTGGTTTACCTCCCATTTTAAGTGGTACCGGAGACATTCCGTCATTTACGGCTTCCAATGTGCTTCAAGACCCCTCTACTAATAGTTTTTTAGGGCCAGCAATAGTTAACTACACCGTTACACCGGAATTAAACGGTTGCTTTGGCACACCTAAAACCTTCTCAATAACAATAAACAACTACACTGATGAAATTGTTAATCCAATAAATAATCAAACATTGTATTCTGGTGAAACCATAACTCCGGTAATTTTTAGCGGCGGGTCAGAAGGAACCATTTATAGCTGGGAAAACGACAATCCTTCGATTGGTCTTGCTGCGAGTGGCATTGGTAATATTGGTTTTTTCGAAGTAGTAAACAATGGGTTGTCGCCTGTAACAGCGAACATTATTGTAACACCACTAAAAGGATCTTGTGCTGGGGAAAGCCAGAATTTTACTATAACAGTGAACCCTCCAATACCATTAACGATTACTGGTCTTACAGGCGATGACAAAGTATATGATGGAAGTACTGTAGCGACAGCATCAGGGACTCCATCACTCTCAGGCGTAGAAGCAGGCGATGATGTCAGTTTAGTAGGCCCACCAACCTTCACGTTTGCTAGTCCGAATGTAGGGACAGACATCATCATCACCTCAACAGGATATACATTAAGTGGAGTAGATGCAGGAAATTATACACTGATCCAACCATCCTTATCATCAGACATCACTCCCGCAGTATTAACAGTGACTGCTGATGCAGGACAGACCAAAGTTTATGGAGCAATAGATCCACCGTTAACATATACCATTACAGGACTTGTAAGTGGAGACAGTGAAGCAGAGTTAGACACAGCAGTAAGCATTTCAAGATCAGTAGGAGAATCTGTAGGTAACTATACGATTACACCATCAGCGGCTGCGGATGCCAACTATACGATAAGTTATGTTACCAATCCCTTTGTAATTACACAAGCTACACTAACGATTACTGGACTTACAGGCGATGACAAAGTATATGATGGAAGTACTGTAGCGACAGCATCAGGGACTCCATCACTCTCAGGCGTAGAAGCAGGCGATGAGGTCAGTTTAGTAGGCCCACCAACCTTCACGTTTGCTAGTCCGAATGTAGGGACAGACATCACCATCACCACAACAGGATATACATTAAGTGGAGTAGATGCAGGAAACTATAGCCTCACACAGCCAACTTTATCTGCTGATATTACTAGTACATTAGGGTTAGATGATTTTTCAGAAACGACTCCTTCATTAAAATTATTTCCAAATCCAGCAATAGAGTATATTCAAATATCAGGTTTGTCTAAAAAAGTGAACTATACTATATATAATATATTAGGTAAAAAAGTATTGACAGGGAATGTCGTAAACGATGAGGGTATTTATATTCAAAATTTAGCGAATGGATTATATTTATTGAAATTTAATAACGGAAACACTATTAAATTTATAAAAAAATAACAGAATAACCTATGCTAACACCGTGTATAATTAATTGCTTGTTTATTAATTACTTACGTGGTTATGCACGAAAATTAATAAATAAAAACTAAATTTCGTGCATAACCACGCAACTAATCATTCACATGGGAATAATTTTTTCTAAAAATAGCTAAATCAGAAATAAAATAGTTCGACTTCACTCCCTTTGCCTCCACTTTAAAACCCGATTCAAGAGTATCGGGTTTTTTAGTTTCTAATCATAATTTTTATGTAAGTATTATCATTGTTGTTCGTCTAAATACCCTATATTGTTTTTTCTAATTTTTTATTAAAATCATGTCCAAAACATATTACGATCCAGCAGACTTGAGAAAGTTTGGCAAAATAACTGAATGGAGTGAAGAACTGGGAAATAAGTTTTTTGAATATTACGGTAAAGTCTTTGAAGAAGGCGCATTAACAGCACGTGAAAAATCATTAATTGCACTTGCGGTAGCACATACAGAACAATGTCCGTATTGCATAGACGGCTATACAAAAGATGGTTTACAACGTGGTGTTACCAAAGAAGAAATGATGGAAGCCATACATGTCGGTGCTGCTATAAAAAGCGGTGCTACGTTAGTACATGGTGTGCAAATGATGAATAAAGTAAATAAGCTTGACGGATAAAAATGACCAAATTAAAAACCCAATCCCTACAAAAACGCGCTAGCGAATTAGCAAATACCAAAAAACAACTCGAAATTTTATCAAACGGAATTTTTGCCAATGGCGAATTACCAACCTTTAAGAATAAGATTTCTGAAACAAACCAATTCCCATTAAAGGCAAAGCTTCTTGAAATCCTTCAAATCAATGTTGGTTACATGTGCAATCAAGTTTGTGAGCATTGTCATGTAGATGCCGGTCCTGATCGTAAAGAAATTATGACCAATGAGACCATGCAACAAATTTTGGATGTTATAAAAACAACAGGAGCACGTATTTTAGATTTAACTGGTGGTGCGCCAGAAATGAATCCAAATTTTCGATGGTTTGTGGAGCAAGCCTCCGAAATTGGAATCAAAGATTTCATTGTAAGATCTAATCTCACGATTATAAGAGCAAACAAAAAGTATTATGATTTGCCAGAATTTTTCAAAAAACATAATATACATGTTGTAAGCTCGATGCCGCATTGGACACGAGGAAAAACTGATAAGCAACGTGGTGAAGGCGTTTTTGATATGTCTATAAAAGCATTACAAGAATTAAACGCCGTTGGTTACGGTATGCCTGATAGTGATCTAAAATTGGATTTGGTTTACAATCCTTCAGGTGCATTTTTATCAGGAGACCAAGCATCTATGGAAAAGGATTTCAAAAAAGCATTAATGGAAGATTTCGGCATTCAATTTCATAATTTATTTGCTATAACAAACCTTCCTATTTCAAGATTCTTGGACTATTTAATTGCATCAGAGAACTATGAAGATTATATGTATAGCTTGGTTGAGGCTTATAACCCAATGACTGTACAAAACGTGATGTGTACCAACACTATTTCCGTAAGCTGGGATGGATATCTATACGATTGCGACTTTAATCAAATGTTGAATCTGCCTGTTAACAGTAAATCCAAACATATTTCAGAGTACAAAACAGAACTTTTGGAAGGTCGAAATATTGTGATTTCTCAACACTGTTATGGTTGTACAGCCGGTGCAGGTAGCAGCTGTCAAGGTACAGTTGCCTAAGAAAACATACTATGAAAACGCACCTTAAGTTAGTATCTATTCTTCTTATTTGTTTAGGATTTTCGATTCATTCTTATGGTCAAAAAAATCTAAAACAACTCCTCGAACAATACAATGATCAAGGTGTGCCTTACATTTCGGTTCAAGAGTTGGCTTCATCTAAAATGAACGCATTGCTATTAGACACAAGAGAACCTAATGAGTACGACGTAAGCCATCTTAAAGGAGCACTTTGCGTAGGCTATGATGATTTTGATATTGAGAAATTTCAAGAGAATCATCCTGATAAAAATCAGGAAATTGTTGTCTACTGCTCACTTGGAGTTAGATCTGAAGCTATTGGCGAAAAACTTAAGGGTGTTGGTTACACCAATATCAAAAATCTCTACGGTGGCATTTTTGAATGGAAGAATTATAGTTTTGAAGTCTACAATTCAGAACAAATACCTACAGATAGTATCCATGCTTATTCTCAAGCATGGAGTAAATGGTTAAGAAGAGGAATACCAATATTCAATTAAAAGGGTATATCAATACGCGGTGTATTTAAACTCCTTGAATCCGAAATGTTTTAAAAGAGAACCATCCATATTCCACACATCAAGATCGAGTTTGAGCGTATGAGCACCTTTCCCCAATTGACTTCTCAAATAGTTATAAGGTAAAAATATCATTCTATCGCTATATGTTCGGTAATTGGAGTTGGGATATAGGTAGGATTTTATCTCAAGTTGCCCAGAAACATTTTTTACACCATATTCATCGGTCTTTAAAAATTCACTATCGTTCATCACACGAATGGTTGCATAACAAGTACCTCCTTTTAGGTTTTTTACTGTAAACCTATTATGTATCCGCATTCCGATATTCCCCTTTTCATCATAAACATCATAATCCACCCATATTTTTTCAAATGACGCACTTGGTTCTGGTGTTGTTTTAGTTGTTATTGTTGTTGTGCTATTTGTATTTTTTGCTTTAGACATATAACTTCCATCAGACGACGCTTGATCATTTACATTGGATGTATAAGATGTGCTCACTGTATTTGTACGATTCATAGTAACTTTTATATCATAAAAATTCCAGCAATTTGTTCCAGAGCAATCTACCTCTGTTAATGAATAGATGTCTTTAATATCAGGTACCTTATGAAAATAAAGCCTAACTGTAGTTTTTTCGTAAGCATTTAGAGTCTTTGACCCAAAGCCATTTGCTGACAGCCCATTCCATCCGCTTTGCGTTTTTAAAGCGTATCTATTTCCTTTTTTGTCGGTTAATACGTAAGGTGAAGTACCACTTGGCGCATGTAATGTACCGTTTTGACTAACTGTTGGGTAAAACTCCAACTTAACCACAGTTTCATTAAGTATGGCAGATTGATAAACGTCTACAATCTTCACATAATCGGAATAAGAATTACCAACAGTAATTGTGTTCTTCTGTGCAAATGTTATGCTAAAACAAAATAAGCTTATGAAGAGGATTTTTTTCATGACTCATATATTTAAAAACAAAGTAATAATTTTTTTCAGGCTCCCAATTTGATAATTAGAAATAAAAAAAGACAGTATTTTTGCAGGACAACTCAAGCCACCATAAATTACCTTTTATTTAACCTTATGAGCGCAAGCTGCATTATTGTTTTTGTACGAAACCCGGAGTTAGGAAAAGTAAAAACCAGACTTGCCAAAACTATTGGAAATGAAGCAGCATTAGAGGTTTACAAAAAATTAATGCACCATACAGAATCCGTCTTACGGTCTTTAGCATCAGATAAGGTAGTGTACTATTCTGAGGTCATTCACGAAAGTGATTTATGGGATTGCTGTATTTACATCAAAAAGCTTCAAAAAGGTAAAGACTTAGGGCAGCGAATGGCAAACGCTTTTGAGGAAAGTTTCAAATCAGGATATAAGAAAGTTATTATTGTTGGAAGCGATCTGTTAGATCTTTCCGCAGAAATAATACAAAACGCTTTTAATCAACTTGAACATAATGATGCTGTTATTGGACCTGCTAAAGATGGTGGCTATTACCTGTTAGGTTTGAAATCACTTCACGACAATATTTTTAAAGATAAAAATTGGGGAACTGAAAATGTATTTACAGAGACTATGAAGGACTTTGAAGGCAAAAAAATAGAATTTCTAAAACCTTTAAACGATATCGATTATATAGAAGATTTAAAACCTTACAAAGCTTTTGAGTATTTATTCAAAGACTAAATGGTTTCTCCAAAATATAATCTTATTTTTATCAACTTTGAAATAAAAATTTAATGGAAAAATACATAAAAGAAAGCACCGACTACTTAAGAAATAAAGGATTTGATAATCCCGAAGTAGGTATTATTCTTGGAACTGGATTAGGCCAACTCATAAATCATATCGATATTATTGCAGAAGCCAGTTACAATCACATTCCAAATTTCCTTACGGCTACTGTTGAGTTTCACAAAGGAAAACTTATTTATGGCACCTTTAGTGGCAAAAAAGTGGTTGTAATGCAAGGTAGATTCCATGTTTATGAAGGTTATTCTCTTCAAGATGTAACCTTTCCTGTGAGAATTATGGAAAAGTTAGGAATAAAAATACTTTTGGTCTCTAATGCAGCTGGAGCTATTAATCTCAACTACAAAAAAGGTGAGATTATGCTTATCGATGATCATATTAATCTTCAAGGAAGTTCACCGTTGGCATTTGCAGGCGTTGAAAGATTTGGAAATCGCTTTATCGACATGTGTGCACCGTACGATTCAAACATAAACAACACATTAGAATCTATTGCTAAAGACCAAAACATCAAACTCCATAAAGGTGTTTATGCGTCAGTTGTAGGACCACAATTAGAAACACGAGCAGAATACAGAATGCTGAGTATAATTGGCGCTGATGCAGTCGGTATGAGTACTGTCCCAGAAGTTATTGTTGCTAATCATTTAAATTTAAAGGTAGTAGCTGTGTCAGTTTTAACGGATGAATGCGACCCAGATAATCTACAACCTGTAAACATTGAGGAAATTATTGCAATGGCAACAAAAGCAGAACCTAATATGATTACTCTTTTTACAGAATTATTAAAATCATTATAAATTAAAACGGGCATTACTTACTAATGCTCTCAAGAAAATATGAGTTACTTACAAGCCACAAATGACCTTTATAAAGAAGCAGCACTAACACCAGATGTTGGATTATGCTGTACAACAAATCTCATTTGGGAATTACCTGGATTAAAAATTCCTCGCATAATGCAGGAAATGAATTACGGTTGCGGAAGTACTGTACATGCAAGAGATTTGACGAACAATCCAAAAATGTTATATGTTGGTGTTGGTGGCGGTATGGAATTACTGCAATTCTCCTATTTTAACCGCCAAAAAGGTGGTGTTGTTGGTGTAGATGTGGTTGACGAAATGCTTGAAGCATCCCGTAAAAATTTTAAAGAAGCCGAAGAATTGAACCCATGGTTTAAAAGTGAGTTTGTGGATTTAAAAAAAGGCGATGCTCTGAATCTTCCAGTTGAAGATAATAGTATTGATGTGGCTGCGCAAAATTGTCTTTTCAATATTTTTAAAGCCGATGATCTAAAAAAAGCAATTGCCGAAATGTATCGTGTATTAAAACCTCACGGTCGTTTGATCATGAGCGATCCAACTTGTGAGCAGCCTATAAATGACACTCTGCGTAATGATGATAGATTACGCGCACTTTGTCTAAGTGGTAGTTTACCAATTTCAGAATATGTGAAAGCACTTACTGATGCTGGTTTTGGTACTATTGAAATTAGAGCTCGTAAACCTTATCGAATTTTGGATCCAATCCATTATCCAACAGATGAATTAATTTATATAGAATCTATAGAAGTTGCAGCTATAAAAGATCCAATGCCAGAAGATGGACCATGCATTTTTACTGGGAAAGCGGCAATTTATTATGGTAACGAAGAATATTTTGATGACAAAAAAGGTCATGTTTTACTAAAGAATCAGCCTCTATCAGTTTGTGATAAAACTGCTGGTGCACTTGCCAATCTTAATCGTGAAGATATCTTTATTAGTGAATCTACGTATCATTACGATGGCGGTGGTTGTTGTTAAGCACAATCTCAGTTAAATTAAAAAATATAAAAAGCCTTCAGAGAAAACTCCGAAGGCTTTTTAACAAACCAATCAATCTAAAAAATAAAGGAAGTATTGGGATTAACTCCTTCCACCTTCTCTTTTATCAATATTATTAAGCTTTTAAAGCTGCTTTAGCTTGTGCTTTCCAACCAGATAAATCGTACATCTTATGGTTTACACCTGCTTCAGTCAACAAAGCTCTTAAATCTTTAAGTGTAGTTGTTGCCAACTGCTTGTAAGGTGTAATACCAACACTATTTAAAGTTTCTTCTAGCTTTGAGCCAATACCTTTGATAACTTTAAGATCATCTTTTACATCCGTTTTAGCTACAACCACTTTTTCAGCTTTCTTCGCTACCGCCTTTTTTGCTGGAGCTTTTTTCGCTACAGTTTTCTTAGCAACTTTCTTTTTAGGCTTTTCATCTAAACCAATGTAATCCTCAACCTTTTTTTGGATAATGCTGCGTCAATTCTTTTTGTGATATTCCACAAATTTTCCCCTCTAAATCAAAGATTATTGTTCTTGTACTTGTTGTGCCTTGATCAAAAGCAATGACGTATTTTTCACCCATTAATATAAGTTCTGAAGCTTTGTCCTAAATATAAAAAAATCGAGTGTCTAAATTGAATTATTAAAAGGTTTCCTTAAGCATGTCGACCTAATAGTTATTATTATCTTTGAACTGGACTTCGTTCGATGTGACAGAAATTATATGAGTAAAGCTTGATTGCTTAAGATACCCATCTTTTGAGACATTAATTATATTTGAATTGCTATGGAAAAATATTGGGACATTATAAAAAACTCCTATTCAGGTTACTGGAATTACCTAAAATATGAATTAGTTGACCTTAATCATTGGGATAATTATCTCTATGGTTTAATCTTTATTTCCATTGCTGTATGGATTCTTGAAATTGCTTTTCCTTGGCGTAAAAATCAGCCTATTTTTAGGAAAGACTTTTGGCTGGACACTTTCTACATGTTTTTCAACTTTTTCATTCTAAACCTTATTGTACTCATTGCGCTTTCTAATACTGTTGCCGAATTTTTGAATGATGGTTTAGCCTATTTTGGCATGTCATTACAGAGTTTTCAACTATTTGATGCTACGGATTTACCAAAGTGGCTTGGATTGTTGATTTTCTTCTTGGTCAATGATTTTGTGCAATGGAATACACACCGATTGTTGCACAGTGTTCCTTTCTTATGGAATTTTCATAAAGTTCATCATAGTGTAAAGCAAATGGGTTTTGCAGCTCATTTACGATACCATTGGATGGAGCCTGTTGTATATAACTCAATCCGTTATATTCCTCTGGCCATAATTGCCAATTATAGTGCACAGGATATTGCTATAATTTACTTCTTTGCGATTGCTATTGGTCATCTTAATCATGCCAATTTAGGATGGGATTATGGGATTTTGAAATACATATTTAACAATCCAAAAATGCATATCTGGCATCACGCCAAGGCGCTACCTTCTCATGTAAACTATGGTGTTAATTTTGGACTAACTTTAAGTCTTTGGGACTACATTTTTAAGACCAATTATATTCCGCATGACGGAAAAGACATAGAACTTGGTTTTAAAGGTGACGAAGAATTTCCTAAGGATTTTATTAGTCAAGAATTATATCCGCTGAATAAAAAATGAAGCACTCCTTATATATTTTATTAGTTCTTCTATTAGTCTCTTGTGGTAGCAGTAAAAAGGCCGTTGACCAAAACAATTCTAAGTCTGAAGTAGAGGAAATAACAAAGACCAAAATTGATTCTTTAAAGACGATTAAGGAAGACGTCGTTGTCGATGATATTGAAATCAAAAAAGTAAATACTAAAAGGCAATATGATAGTGTTCACATGATAAAAGGTAATTTTGATAAAAATAAAGTTAAAGACAGTATTGGGTTTAAGCAAAAAGTGAAATTTACATTTGAGCATTCCACTTTAGATTATTTACTTGTTAAATATGTCACTGAACGAGGTAGAGTTGATTATGAAGGGTTTAAATCTGATCATAAATTACTTGGCGAATATATTTCCAGCCTTAAAAACAATAGACCTAATGACACTTGGAGTAAGGAAGAAAAGCTCGCCTATTGGATTAATGCCTACAATGCTTTAACCATTGATTTAATAATCAGAAATTATCCTTTAAAAAGCATAAAAAATATAGATAAGCCATGGAACCAACGTTTGTGGAAATTTGGAGACAAGTGGTTAAATCTCAATGATATTGAACATCAAATTTTGAGAAAAATGGATGAACCTCGCATTCACTTCGCTATTGTTTGCGCATCCGAGACTTGCTCTAAACTTCGAAATGAAGCATTTACTGCAGAAAAATTGGAATCACAATTGACCAAAGCCACAGAAGAATTCTTAGATGATTCAAATAAAAATGAACTATCAGAAAACAACATTAAAATTTCGAAAATATTTAAGTGGTTCGCGAAAGACTTTAAGACTGATGGTACTTTGATTGATTTCTTAAATCAATATTCCAAAGTAAAAATCTCAGGCAAGGCGAAAAAGAGTTACAAAGATTACAGTTGGGATTTGAATGACTAAAATCTCCGTAATCATACCTGTTTTGAATGAAGCCGAAGGCATAGCTGAGTTATTACATCATTTAATTGACAATGCCGATCTTAACAACATTTCTGAAATTATTGTCGTTGATGGCGGCAGTACAGATGGTACAGAGAATATTGTTGAAGAATTAAACTTAAATCTTAAGCTTCTGTATTCAGAAAAAGGCCGCGCCAAACAAATGAATTTTGGTGCGAAAAATGCCAATGGGAATATTCTTTATTTTTTGCATGCCGATTCTTTTCCACCTTTAAATTACGATCGATTAATTATTGATCAAATTAATAAAGGAAATCATGCAGGTTGTTTTCGAATGCAATTCAATAGTCGACATTGGTGGTTACGATTGGCAAGTTGGTTAACACAATTTCGTTGGCGTGCTTGTCGAGGTGGAGATCAGAGCCAATTTATCACTAAAACGCTATTTGATGAGATCGGTGGTTATGACGAAAACTACATTATCTATGAGGATAATATTTTGATTAATGAGCTTTATAAACGTAACACCTTCGTTGTGATTAATAAAAAAATAAAAACCTCAGATCGACTTTACAAAAAAATAGGTGTCTGGAAACTACAATATCACTTTTGGACTATCTATGTAAAACGATGGCTTGGTGCGTCTGCAGAAGAAATGTACGCTTATTATAAGAAGCACATCAGTTAAAGTCTATTTATTCCTCCCAAACTCATTTGGATACAGAAACGTTAAGGTGTCACTTTGATAGACCTGTTTTGTTGCAATATCGACTGCAGATAATTTACCTTCCCATTATTCACATTGGCTGCAAAAAAAGCATCAGACTTGTCGAAAAAACTTTCAAGATTTTGCGCATTCATGGCAAAAGATAAAAAGGAGCATAATCAGTGTCGTATATGTTTTCATTTCAACTTTTTTAAAATCAATTTAACGGCACTTAGGTCGAGCTCATTCGAGTTAGCTTACATCAGTTTTACTTTTTTTTGCTATACATGGAATTGAAAAACCTTACAGAATGAAATCAATTTAAATTCTTTCTAAATAATCCGATACAATTAAGTTTTTACCTTTAAGTGCGACAGAGCACTAACTAACAATCACAATTACATGGAACACATTGTTATTATAGGTAATGGTATTTCAGGCGTAACATTAGCACGACACATTAGAAAATTATCTGATAAACGCATAACAATAATATCTGCAGAAACAGACTATTTTTTCTCACGTACGGCATTAATGTATGTCTATATGGGACACATGAAGTTTGAGCACACACAACCTTATGAAAATTGGTTTTGGGAGAAAAATAGAATTGAACTAAAAAAGGGATATGTCAATAAGGTTAATACCTCATCAAAAACACTTCATTTTAAGGATGGCGGACATATGAAGTATGACAAACTGGTTATTGCGACTGGAAGTAAACCCAATAAATTTGGGTGGCCAGGACAAGATTTAGATGGCGTTATGGGCATGTATCACAAACAAGATTTAGAAAATCTTGAGAAATATGCACCGAATAATAAAGTCTGTAAGCGTGCTGTTGTCGTTGGAGGTGGATTGATAGGAATAGAATTAGCTGAGATGTTTAATTCAAGGAGTATTCCGGTTACATTTTTAGTAAGAGAAAACAGTTTTTGGAATGGTGTTTTACCTGAAGGTGAAAGCGCCATGATAAATCGTCATATTAAAAATCATCATATCGATCTGCGACTTGGTGTAAACCTTCAAGAAATTAAAGCCGATAAAAACGGTAAAGCAAAATCTGTAGTTATTACCGAAACAGGCGAAGAGATAGAATGCGATGTCGTTGGTTTAACAGCTGGTGTATCACCAAATATTGACTTCTTGCAAGATTCTGGTATCGAACTCGGTCGAGGTGTAAAGGTGAACCGTTTATTAGAAACAAATATTAAAGATGTTTATGCCATCGGTGATTGTGCCGAACAACATGAAGCTATTGGTAATAGAAGACCAATAGAAGCTGTTTGGTACACTGGACGAATGATGGGCGAAACACTGGCGCAAACAATATGTGGTAATCCAATGGAATATAAACCTGGTCATTGGTTTAATTCGGCAAAATTCATGGATATCGAATATCAAACATACGGTTGGGTATTTAGCGAACGTAGTCGTCAAGAATACGAACAACATTTCCACTGGAAACACGACGATGACACAAAATGTATCACGGTTGCATATCATAAAGACACTCAAGAATTTTTAGGAATAAACACATTCGGAATACGCATGCGTCATGAAGTTTTTGACCGTTGGTTAACCGAAAAACGTAACGTGGATTTTGTTATGAACAACCTACCTGAAGCAAATTTCGATCCTGAGTTCTACAAGCGATTGGAAAAAGATATTCTTGCAGCCTATAACCAAACCTTACAAACCGCTTAATTATGAGTAATAAGATAAATCATAGTATGTCCTTGGCAAGACCTGATGCATTGGGTATTACCAACAAACAGAAAATTGCATTAGCCATTGGAGTCATTGGTCTATTTATTTTGGCCATTGCCTTATTTAATGTCAATTTTCCAAATGAAGGATTATTTCTAAGCTTGGCCTTGGGTCTTATAACTATTGGAACTATATGGTATTCTCGAGAAGCATACCTTAACAAATTGGAAGGTATTAAGAATGACGGACAATGGTTTAAGTCTGTTTCTTCAAGAGGCCTTTGGGGTTGGATTGTTGGTGTCGTGCTTACAGGTTTTTACATCGTTTTATACTTCTTTCCAGAATATTTAGGCCTTGGAAAAGATGGTGCAGATAACACAGGATTGATTAGTTTATTTGATCCTTTAAGTCAATTGTTATCTGGCAGAAACGCAAGTCAGTGGTTTGTATATGGAACTTTATATACAGTAGCTATTTTGGCCTTCGGTTATAAGTTTATGCTTAAATATAGACATAATCGTTACCAGCAAATGCGTACGGTTTCGGTAATGTTTTTTCAGTTAGGATTTGCATTTTTAATTCCTGAATTCATGTACGTAATGAATAATGATTTACCGTATTACGACCTTAAAAGCATTTGGCCGTTGAATTATTATTTATTTGATGAATGGTCCGTAAATGCATTCTTATCTAATGGGACTATTGGTTTATCACTGCTTTTGTTTGGGATACTTTCCATCTTTGTTATCTCACCAATTTTGACATATAAGTACGGAAAGCGATGGTATTGTTCATGGGTATGTGGTTGTGGTGGTTTAGCAGAAACAGCTGGAGATTCCTTTAGGCATTTGTCATCGAAAAAACTTTCAGCATGGCGATTAGAGCGCTGGTTAATCCATACTGTTTTGGTATTCTCTGTTGTAATGACAACTGCAATGATCTACACATATTTAGGCTATGATAAAAATGACTTCTGGTTAACTCGTGAGCTCTTCATAGGATCGGTTATCGGGTTCCTTACTATAGTCTTCTTTGGCGTTTTATTTTTTAGAGGAAAAGAACTCGGAAAAGATGTCAAGGCTGTCGCGATTGGCTATTTTATAGTTATAGTTTTGTTACTAACACTTCATTTTACTGGCACTACTGATCAAATATTCGGAATTAAATCAGGAACACTTCGTTCTGCATACGGACTTTATATTGGCTCCATTTTTTCTGGAGTTATTGGAACAGGTTTTTATCCAATTCTTGGTAGTCGTGCTTGGTGTCGTTTTGGATGTCCTATGGCAGGAATATTAGGATTTCAGCAACGTTTATTTTCAAAATTTAGAATAACAACAAATGGTGGACAATGTATCTCATGCGGTAACTGCTCTAACAGTTGTGAAATGGGAATTGACGTAAGAGCCTATGCACAAAAAGGTGAAAATATTGTTCGCTCAAGTTGCGTTGGTTGTGGGATTTGCTCTGCTGTTTGCCCGAGAGGTGTGTTAAAATTAGAGAATGATAGTATGGAAGGTCGAATTAATCCGACTGAGGTTTTATTAGGTAATGATGTAGACTTAATGGAACTTGTAAACCAGAAATAATGCGACTCTTAATTCTTATTGTTTTTATACCATTATGTGTTCTTGCTAACTCTAAAAAAACCTACCAAAAAGACTACTTTGAAGATGGTAAACTAAAGTCCTCTGGATGGATAAAAAACGGTGAAAAAACTGGCTATTGGTTTTATTACCATCCTAATGGTGAAGTCAAAGAACAAGGTCATTACAAGAACAACAAACGTACTGATTATTGGCCGTTCTATTTTGAGGATGGCACCATACATAGTGAAGGTCACTATAGTAAAGGACAAAAAAATAAATGGTGGATTTTTTATAACGAGAATGGCATTGTCATTCATAAATGCCAACTAATCAATAACCAAAAGGATGGATATTGTTTGATGTATAAAAATCGAAAAATAATATCCGCAGTAAAATATTCCTTTGGTAAGAGAATAAAAGAATGGACTGATCTTAGATCATTTAAAAAAGAAAATAGTTTAAGTGATTTGCGTTAATCATGATTGATAAATAAGCTTATTTTTGCACGTCAAAGAGATGTTATGTCCATAATAAAAGTCATCATTCCAGCATACAACGAAGCGGATTCCATCGCTCATGTTATTAATGACATCCCAAGTTTTGTTGATGAAATTGTAGTTGTAAGTAATAATTCGACTGACGATACTGAAAAAAATGCGAGTGAAGCTGGTGCGACTGTTTTATCTGAAAGCCAACGCGGTTATGGATATGCATGTCTTAAGGGAATGGACTACATAGCTCAAAAAAAATCAAAGCCAGATATTATCGTTTTTTTAGATGGTGATTATAGCGATTATCCTGAAGAACTTTCAAAAATTATTGCGCCAATCATGAACGATAATATTGATTTTGTCGTTGGAGCAAGAACTAAGGAATTACGAGAAAAAGGCAGTATGACTGGGCCACAAATTTTCGGAAATTGGTTGGCAACCACATTAATGAAACTGTTCTTTAAATCAAAATTTACAGACTTAGGACCTTTTAGAGCTATTAAGTATGATAAGCTCTTAGCATTAAACATGGAAGACAAAACATACGGTTGGACTATAGAGATGCAGCTAAAGGTTTTAAAAAGAAACTATACCTATGTTGAGATTCCAGTAAATTATAGAAATAGAATTGGTGTCTCAAAAGTTTCAGGAACGGTAAAAGGTGCTATATTTGCAGGTGTTAAAATTTTAACATGGATTTTTAAATATAGTTTTAAATAGATGCTAATTGAATCTATCATTATAGTTGTATATACCATTGCTATAGTACTAATTTTTATTTACGCCTTAGCACAACTCAACCTACTTTATAATTACCTGTCATCGAAGAAAAAGAAGGATAATTGCGAAAAAATCGATTTGTCTAACCTAGACGAAATTCCCTTTGTAACGATACAACTCCCAGTCTATAATGAAATGTATGTTATGGAAAGGCTTCTGGATAATATCGCATTAATAGACTATCCAAAAGACAAATTAGAGATACAAGTTTTAGATGATTCTACAGATGAAACTGTTGCTTCTACAAAAGCTCACGTTGATAAATTGGCGGCATCAGGTTTGGATATAAAGCAAATAACCAGAACCGACAGACAAGGTTTTAAAGCTGGTGCACTTAAAGAAGGATTGGAGGTAGCAAAAGGAGAATTTATTGCAATTTTTGATGCAGATTTTCTTCCGGAACCAAATTGGTTAAAACGTACAGTCCCTTATTTTAAAAATGATAAAGTTGGCGTTGTACAAACACGTTGGGGACACATCAATAGAAACTACTCGCTCTTAACACGTATTCAAGCATTCGCCTTAGACGCGCATTTTACCTTAGAACAAGTTGGCAGAAATAGTAAGGGTCATTTTATAAATTTTAATGGCACTGCTGGTATTTGGCGCAAGGAAACTATTATTGATGCAGGTAATTGGGAAGGTGATACGCTTACTGAAGATTTAGACCTAAGTTACCGCGCACAACTTAAGAATTGGGAGTTTAAATATTTGGAGGATGTTGAAACTCCAGCTGAATTACCTGTTGTAATTAGTGCTGCAAGGTCTCAACAATTTCGTTGGAATAAAGGCGGTGCTGAGAATTTTAGAAAAATGCTATGGCGCGTTATTAAATCAAAGAATATTTCTGCAAAGACCAAAGTTCACGGTTTACTACATTTATTGAATAGTACCATGTTCTTAAGCATTTTTACAGTTGCTATTTTAAGTATACCAATGTTGTATATTAAAAACGAATATGCGCATTTACGTAATTACTTTTATGTCATGAGTTTTTTCGTAACAAGTACAATTATATTCTTTGTTTGCTACTGGTTTATGTATAAAAATATTTACGGTAGTGGTTTCAAAAAATTCTTTAGCTACATTGGAATGTTTTTTACATTTTTCTCAATAGCTATGGGCTTTTCTCTACACAATTCTATAGCAGTATTAGAAGGTCATTTTGGAAAGCGAAGTGAATTTGTACGTACACCAAAGTTTAATATCTCAACACTGAAAGATTCTTGGAAAGGCAATAAATACCTAAGAAAAAGAGTGTCTCCACATGTAATCATTGAAGGTGCATTAATGCTATATTTTGGTTTCGGATTGTACAGTGCATTTATAGTTGGCGACCAAGGCGGAGACTTTGGATTATTTCCATTTCATCTTATGCTCTTTATTGGTTTTGGATATGTCTTCTTTAAATCTTTAGGTTCTAAAGCTTAGGATCGCTTTTCAAAAGGAATAATAATTTGTTTCTCAAGATAATTTTTTAGTCCATTAAGGAGCATTGCCCAACAGAAAGAGGAATGTCTAAAATGGTCATTTGGCTTTTCCCAATCCTTATGCCAAAAGTCAATCAAAATTCCATTATCAGTTTCCTTTAAATCGAAGCCGAATGATGTTGGATTCCAATCGGTATCAGATTTAGTAAGCTTATAGTGAATATGCTCATTTTGTTTTACAGAACTAACTTTCGCATACCAATCATATTCATCTGTAAAGTTGAAATTATATGTCTCGATGAGGTTTGGATGACCAGAACATTTCAAAGGCCACCAATTTTCTAATTCTTTAGGTAATGATACCGCATTGAATACGTCAGAAATATTGGATTTCACAACTAATTGATGGAAAATAGTATAAGACATTATCTGATAATTGGATATTCTAAAATAGAAACTATTTTTGAGAAATGCTTTTAAACCCAACTTTTCTAAAGTACAATAAAAAATCACTCTTGCTCATAATTGCAAGTGCACTCCTGTACGGGTTTTTTGCCTATGATTTAGAACGTACAGAGGCTATTAAGCTGCTATGCTTATATTTTGGTTTGTTTGTATTGGCTTATAACCTTAAGAAATCTGGAGGTTTTAATTTCACTTTGTTGGCGACAGCTTCAATACTCTTTAGAATACTTTTTCTACCAGCAATCCCGAATTTGTCACAGGATTTTTATCGCTTTATTTGGGATGGTCAATTATCGTTAGTTGGAATTAATCCATATTTAAGCACCCCTAATTTTCAAATGGAGATGGGAATACTAACAAACTTTCCTAACCAATTGGAATTGTATGAAGGTATGGGACAACTAAATGGTTCTCACTACACCAACTATCCGCCAATAAATCAATTGTGTTTTATAATAGGGAATCTATTTCCAGGACAAAATATTTTAAGTTCCGTTATAGGCATGAGACTTATTGTAATATCAGCTGATATTGGCATACTATATTTCGGCAAAAAGCTTTTAGAAAATCTTCGACTACCATCAAGTCGAATTTGGTTTTATATGCTAAATCCATTCATAATCATTGAGCTCACAGGAAATCTGCATTTTGAAGGTGTTATGCTCTTTTTCTTGGTTTGGAGTTTGTATTTATTACAAAAAGGACACTGGAAATGGTCTGCGATATTTTTAGCTTGTTCTGTATCAGTGAAGCTTATTCCACTTATGTTTTTGCCCCTATTTTTCTGGTATTATTTGGTTGATAAAACAGCTATCCGCAGTAACCTAATGAAACTGATGGTTTATTACCTCTTCGTGGTTGCAACGGTTGTTGCATTATTCTTACCATTCTTTTCACTGGAGTTTGTTACTAATTACGCGCAAACTGTCGGTTTATGGTTTAATAATTTTGAGTTTAACGCAAGTATATATTATATCCTTAGAGAAATAGGTTATTTGATAACTGGTTACAACGAAATAGCCATTATTGGTAAAATATTGCCTGTGATAACTATTTTAATCATTCTTTACTTTTCGTTATTTAAAAAGAATAATTCAGTACCCAAATTAGTAACTGCGATGTTGTTGGTTTTTACGTGTTATCTCTTTCTGAGTACAACCGTGCATCCATGGTATATTGCCACTTTAGTTTTGCTATGTATGTTTACAAATTACAGATATCCATTAGTCTGGAGTGTGGTGATTATACTAAGTTATCTTTCTTATCTCGGAATAGGGAATATGGCGAAATCTGAAAATCTCTGGATTGTATTTATTGAATACGTTTTTGTTTTTTATGTATTTTGTTATGAAGTATTATTTAATCGCCGTATTAGGGTTTAAATCAGCTAACATGGACTGTTAATTTCTATTTTCTAATTATAATTGACTTATTAAAATGATATATTTACTCAACAAAATCTAACAATGACTCATCTGTTATTGCAGAATACATTGTTTGACTTTAGTTTTGATAGAAAGAAAATAGAAGAATTATGAACACAATGACAATAAATCAACAAATAGAAAAGTATCTACTTAGTGCATTATTTATATTTATAATTTCAGTTTTTACCACTTCCGTTTACGCTCAAGAAACGGTGAATGTGAGTGGTGTTGTAAAAAGTGAGATTGAACCGTTAGGCGATGTAAGTATTTACGTTAAGGGTTCTAAAAGTGGAACTGTGAGTAAATCTAATGGTAGCTTTAAGTTTCCTACTCCAATTAGAGTTGGTGACAAATTAGTATTTAGCTTTTTAGGATTTACTACAAAAGAAGTTACCATTACAGCAGCTTCCACCAACATAGAAGTTATAATGGAAGAAGCACCTATCGAGGTCTTAAGTACGCCAAACTCTAATACACCTTATAGAAGTAAGCGTAAGTCGACAAATTAGGCTTGCGTATGCATAGTAAGTATTTGATATTAAGCTTAAGTCTTTTGGTTGTGTTCTCTTTAAGTGCGCAACAAGAAGACTTTTCTCATATAAACTTTGATAAGGTTGAGACATTGGTATTGCAAAATCGTGATGCCGACTTAGATAACTTACCTCAATTGGTAAGGAACCTAACTGATGGACTTGAGACCGATGTGGAGCGTTTTAGAGCAATTTATTTATGGACCTGCTATAACATAAAAAACGACTACGCCTTATACGCTAAAAACAAACGTAAACGCGAACGATTTAGAGAAGACACCTTAAAGCTTGAAGCTTGGAATGAGAAATTTAAATCAAAGATTTTTAAAACATTATTAAAACGAAAACGAACCATTTGCACAGGCTATGCTTATATGGTTGCCAGCATGTGTCAATTAGCCAATATAAAATGTGTTATTGTCAATGGTTTTGCCAAACCAAGTTCTGATGACCTTTCGGATTTGCGAGACCCAAATCACAGTTGGAATGCCGTGAAGTTAAATGACAAATGGTATTTGTGTGATCCAACATGGGCAAGTGGTGTTCAAGATTCAGAAAATGGTAAATTTAAGTTTCAGTATAACGATGGGTTATTTCTTGTTTCGCCTCGTCTTTTTGCCCTCAATCATTTCCCAGTTGAGGAACAATGGTTTTTAATGGATAATCCACCAAGCTTTCAGGAGTTTATAGATTATCCAATAATATATAACGATGCATTCAGCTATATGAAAGTGCATTCAGCACAGAAGCAATTGTTTAATGAAGTACAAGAAAATTACGAAGCTAAGTTTCAGTATGTGTTAAAAGAAGATGTAAATCCTAACGAATTATCAATACTTATTGACGATGGTAGCTTTACCTCGACATTAAATATCACAGAAAAGGACATCGTCGATAACGTTCTAAACATATCCTACATTTTCGAAAAACGCGGACAGTATGATCTGCATCTTATTTACAAGAATAAATATTTATCGACTTACGTTTTTAAGGTGTCTCGATTAAATGCTGAAGAAAATTAGAGCATCTTTAGAGTATTAATCTCTTGTGTGGTTAAGTGTTTCCAGTGACCACGAGGAATATCTTTTTTGGTTAAATGCCCAATAGCAACACAATCTATTTTTACCAGATTATAATTCAGCTCATCAAAAATAGTCCTTAAGATTGTGTTACCTGTATTCTTAATCTTAATGCCGATTTTATTTTTGGATTGACCTTCGATGTAACTTATTTCTTCAACAGTAATGAGCTTACCTTCTACTTTAAAACCTTCTTGAACTTTCTTAAGGTCTTCGAACTTAAGGTTTTTATCCAATTCTACTTCAAACAATCGTGCAACACCATTCTTAGAATTAGTGAACTTCTGCATGACTTTGTCATCGTTGGTAAATAGTAAAAGTCCTAATGAGTTTCGTCCTAATCGGCCGACTGGCTTAATTCTGGCGTTGGTTGCATTTGCTACCAAATCCAATACCGTACGACCTTTACCTTCTGCAGTAGTCGTTGCAAATCCTTTTGGTTTGTTCAGCAATAAATACACCATCGGTTCTGGATTAATACGTCTACCATCGAAACGTACATCGTCCGAACGTTTTACTTTGTAACCCATTTCCGTGACAACATTTCCATTAACAGTTACTAATCCTATAGCTATATTCTCGTCCGCTTCGCGACGCGAGCAAATCCCAGAATTAGCTATATACTTATTCAATCGAATAAGATCTGAAGATGAGTGTATTGAATTTGATTTTTTTGCAGATTGTTGACGTGCTCTTCCTCTACCCTTTTGTCCTTGCTGTCTTGGCATACCTAAATTTTTTGCAAAGGTATAACAATAGATGACATTAACTATTTTATTTCGACTGTTGTTTGTCTTTGGGTATTGACAGTCAGTTTAGTAACATCTGGACGTGAATAATGCCCAACCGCGTCAAAATTTTGACGCTCTTCGAGTACCCGATTAAAGTCTATGGTTTGATAAAAAATACCTTCTTTAAGCAAGATTGGCTCCATAATCCATTCGCCATCTGGACCTGCAATACAACTACCGCCATTAGTAAGCTGCTCCGGTGCATTCTTAACTATTTCATCGTAAAAAGGTGTGTCTCCTTGAAAATCACTTTTAGACATTAAACTCGATACAGAAACTACGAATGAGCGCGATTCTCTTGCTATAAATCTTGTAATATCCTTTGTGTTATGATCACTTCCTGGCCAAACTGCAATGTGTAGATTTTCACCTTGACCATATAAGGCTGTTCTTGGTAATGGCATCCAGTTTTCCCAACAGTTTAATCCACCAACGGTAAAAGCTTTTAATGGATGCACCTTAAGACCGTGACCATCTCCTGGCGCCCATGTAAGACGCTCGTCATAGGTTGGTTGTAATTTACGATGTACAGACTCAATACTTCCGTTTTGATTGATATAAACCAAAGAGGCATAGATGCTATGTCCACCACGATCTTCTGGACGTTCCATGACACCTAAATAAATAGCCATGTTATGTTCCTTTGCCAATTTGCAAATGCTATCCAATTCACCTTTCTCAATACGTACCGAATTCGTTACATAGTGCGCATGTAGCTTTTTATTCAATTCGGTATTCCATTCAGCGCCTCCTGTAAGTGCCAACCAAAATGGATAGCCAGGTAATAAGGCTTCACCAAAAACAATAAGCTCTGCTTTTTCTTTAGAAGCTTCAATTATTGAATTTTCAATTTTTTCTAAAGTCTTCTCTTTATTCAACCATACAGGTGCAATTTGAGCCATTGCGATTTTAAGTGAGGTATTCATGTTATATGCGATTTAAAACAAGATTTATATCTATAAGTAAAATGGAAAATACACCAGCAACAATAATAAACTTAAGAATATTATGTAGCCACAAATAATGCGTTTTTGCTTTTGATTTCCACAGCAGTAGTAGGTAAATCAATAATAAAATTACACTGAAATAGAAAAAATAGTACATCTGACCTATTTCGAAGTAAAAGACAATTAATAAGGCTATAATACTGGTACTTACTACGGCTCCAGACAATAAATATTTGGAAATCTTTTCACCATAAACAACTGGGACTGTTCTATAATTTAAAGCCAAATCTCCTTTTATATTCTCTAAATCTTTAGTTAACTCACGCATGGAGATTAACTGAAATAAGAACAAGGCATGCATAAAGACTACAGTATCAAAGTTTTGGTAGTAGATAAAAATTGCAAAAAAGGGTGTCACAGCCAATATCGCTGAAACCAAGTTGCCAATAATAGGTAGTTTCTTTAGTTTATGAGAATAAAACCAAATGGCAAAGATGTAAAGTGCAAAGAAAATTACTGCTCTAAAGGACACATAACTGGCAAAGATGACAGCCAGGAAATTTAGTGTAAAGTAAATAGACAATTTTGTGTTCTGACTAACCAATCTGTCCAACATACTTTTATTTGGACGGTTTATCAAATCCTTTTCGGAATCATAAAAATTATTGATAATATAACCAGACGCAATAGTTGCAGAAGAGGCTAAAACCAGCATCAAAAGATTGACATTAAAGAGAACATCTTTTACATTAAGATCTGGAGCAAAAATGTATACAGAGGCAAGATATTGTGCAATTACAACAATAAGAACATTGTAACCTCTTACAACAGAAAACAGACTAAAAACCTTTAATATGAAGTGTTTTTGAGTCCTTGATAGCATAATCTTTTAATAGAAAAATGCTGAAACTACACTTCGACTGCGCTCAGTGATACAATTCAGCATGATGATTGTCAGAAATTATAAACGACTTCAAGCTTCTGATCTTTTAAAGATGCCTTAGCTTTATCGATATCCTCTGTAAAACCAAGGATATATCCACCACCACCAGAACCGCATAATTTTAAATAATAATCATTGGTTTCGATACCTTTTTTCCATAATTCATGAAATTGATTTGGTATCATTGGCTTAAAGTGATTCAATACCACCTTAGATAATTGCTTTGTGTTTTTGAATAGTGACTTTATATCGCCTTTTAAGAAATCATCAACACAAGCGTCTGTATGTTTTATGAATTGGTCTTTAAGCATTTTGCGGAATCCTTCATTCTTCATGTTTTCCATAAAAATACTTACCATAGGAGCAGTTTCTCCTACAATTCCACTATCTAAAAGAAAAACAGCACCTTTACCTTCACTTTTTTGAGAAGGTATTCCAGTAGCTTCAATATCATCTTTTGTTTTGATGAGAATTGGCAAACTCAAATAACTATTTAAAGGATCAAGTCCGGATGATTTTCCATGGAAAAACGATTCCATTTTTGAGAAAATCTCCTTGAGGTTGAGTAACTTTTCTCTGGTCAAATTCTCCAAGACTGTAATTTTCTCAGTGGCATATTTGTCATAGATAGATGCAACTAATGCACCGCTACTACCAACACCATAACCTTGAGGTATTGATGAATCGAAATACATACCTGCATCGACATCAGCTTGTAATGCATCTAAATCAAAAATAACTAAGTCCGAATCCAAAGTTTTTAGATAATCAACAAAGTTCTTTAAGTTACTATTTGAATTGATAGCACTTTCTGAAGTATTACCATCTAATTTTAATGCACCGTTATAAAAGTTGTATGGTATAGACAGACCTTTTGAGTCTTTGATTATACCGTACTCACCGAACAATAAAATTTTTGAGTAAAATAGGGGACCTTTCATAGCTTTTTCAAACAATTGGTTTTGCGCCTTTTCCAACTGTATCACAAATATAGTGACCATTTTGGCAATAGGCAACTAACTCACTCTTAATGAACTCATAAACTTTTTCCTTTTCCTTCTCCGGAAAAAGAACATGAACGTTAGCACCAGCATCCAAAGTAAAACAAATATTAGAGTCTGTTTCCTGTCTGTAGCTCCAAATTTTATTAATAATCTCGAGCGTTTTTGGTTTCAAGAGGATAAAATAAGGCATGCTTGTCATCATCATTGCATGTAGAGTTAATGCCTCACTTTCGACAATTTCTATAAAGCGTTTAAGGTCGCCATTGACTAATACACTTTTAATTTCCTTGATATTTTCATGAGCTTGTTCAAAACGTCTTTTTGCAAATGGATGTCCATACATTAGTTTATGACCAACTGTACTACTAACCTGCTTTTCTCCTTTATCCACTAACAAAATAGCATCTTGATAATTTTGAAAATTTGGATGGATATCATATTCAAACTTAACCCCGTATAAGTCTGAACTGCTTTCAACGCTCTCATTTTCTCCCCAAACCACTAATTCACCTTCGATACTTCTCGACGCACTTCCTGAGCCTAATCGTGCTAAGAAAGAAGCCTTTTTATTAAAATAGTCGTCTGAATAATCACCACCTAAATTCTCTTCTATACTCATAAGACATGAGGCCAATGCACTCATACCAGATGCCGATGACGCAATTCCGGAACTATGTGGAAATGTATTTTGTGTTTCAATCTTAAAATAATAGTCTCTTACAAAAGGCACATAAGTTTCTATTCTTTCAAAAAAGGTTTTTATTTTTGGTTTGAAGCTTTCACTAAGTTCACCTTCAAAATAGACATCGAATTCAATGCCATTGCCTTCCTTCTTTGTATAAGTCACTTCGGTGATTGTTTTACAGTTAGAAAGTGTAAAACTGATAGATGGATTTTCTGGAATTTGATTATCGCGCTTTCCCCAATACTTCACCAAAGCTATATTACTCGGAGATTCCCACTTTACCTTTCCTTCGGTTAAATTGGGTTTATAATCGGTTAGAATAAAATCCTTTTCTGTCATTGACTAATATTATTGTGCAAAAATAGGTAATTTCTATAGCTCCACTTGGGTTTCGGCTGCCATTGACAATAATTTTAGCATAGTTTTATAATTACGTGCGGTTGCGTTGACATTTAATTTCTTCTCAAAATAATTTGAGTTGAACTTTGTGCGTCCGTATCCATTTGAGGCAAAAAAGTATATGCAATCATCAGTTATTTTAAATTTCTCATTGTCGTAAGAGATGCCCTTAATGGCTTCCAGACCACTTTTGTCAGGCGTGTTATCCAACAGAATAAAATAACTTTTCTCTTTTTCTTCGGGTTGAAATGGACAACTATCAAAGATGGATTTAAAAGCTATAATGGTTTCACAATAACAATCACTTCAAAACCATATTTCAGATATATTGCTTCACTTATCTCCTTTTGGATTGCTACATAATCTTTGTCTGAATTGAACACCACATTACCACTTTGAATATATGTTTTTACATCTTTGAAATTAAGATCATGAAGTAACAGCTTTAAGTCTGCCATCAAAATTTTTCAATGTCCACCAACATTTATTCCTCTTAAAAGCGCAATATAAGTTTGCATGTTATCTTATTGATTGTGAAACAATATATCCGCTTGTCCATGCATTCTGAAAGTTAAATCCACCAGTAACAGCATCGACATTAATGACTTCTCCCGCAAAATAGAGATTGGGTATTAATTTACTTTCAAAAGTTTTGAAGTTTATCTCTTTCAAATCCACACCACCAGCAGTAACAAACTCTTCCTTAAACGTACTTTTACCAGTGACTTGAAATACTGCTTGAGTGAGTTCCTTTGCTAATTTTTCTAATTGGTCTTTTTTGACATCTGCCCAACGCTCATGTTCCTGAATATTTGATGCGATTACTAATTTCTTCCAGAGACGTTTAGGTATATCAAATTGTGAGCTACCAAAAATAGTTTTCTTAGTAAGTTCTTGTTTTAAGTCCTTAAGCTGAACTACAGCATCCTCAAAGGTTAAGTTTATAAAGTTAATCAATATTTTGAACTTGTATTTCAACTTAGCCAACTCTATGGCTCCAAAAGCAGATAGTTTTAAAATGGCTGGAGCACTCAAACCAACATGCGTAATTAATAGCGGTCCACTAGATTCCAGTTTTGTATCAAGAACCTTGACTTCTACATTTTTCACGACGACTCCTGGTATATCTTTTAGTCTTTCATCTTTTATATCAAAAGTGAAAAGCGAAGGAACTGGCGCGATAATATTATGTCCAAGTTTTTCTAATAGATTCCAGATTTTTGGATTACTTCCTGAAGCTACAACCAACTTATTGGTTTGATAATCATCCATATTAGTTGTTACATTGAAGACTTCGTTTTCTTTCTCAATTGATTTAACTGAATTATTGTAACACACATTTATGTTGTACTTTTTCGCTTCAGATAAAAAACAATCTATAATGGTTTGAGAGGAATTGGAAACTGGGAACATCCGACCATCATCCTCAATTTTAAGCTCAACTCCTCGATCTTGAAACCATTGTATAGTATCTCCTGTCATAAACGTATGGAATGGCCCAAGTAGTTCTTTCTCACCTCTTGGATAATTGGTTGTCAATTCAGAAGGAATAAATTCTGCATGTGTTACATTGCAACGACCACCTCCAGATATTTTAACTTTTTGAAGACCAGTTTTACCGCGTTCAAGAATGGCAATGGATAAACTGGGATGTTTTGAAGCGATGTTTATGGCAGCAAAAAATCCCGCAGCACCACCACCTATTATAATTATATCGTATATTCTCCGTTCTTGTTTCAAAATCAATGTAAATTTAAGCCTTAATAATTAAGTCATCTTATGCGAAAACTCTTTTTAATAATTATCATTTTGATTTATAGTTGTGATACTGGAAATCTTAAAGTGGTAATGGACTTACCGATTGAGTTAAACTAAGTTTCTGGAATTGAGACCGACGCAAAAAATAAGCTAATTTGGATGGTTAATGACAGCGGAAATAAGTCTGTGCTTTATGGTTTAGATGGAGAAGGAAGCATTAAACGATCTATTAAAATAAATGCCAAGAACAGAGATTGGGAAGATTTAACCATTGATCCCGAAGGTAATATCTATATCGGTAATTTTGGCAATAATGAGAATGACAGTAAGCAATTATCTATCTATAAAATACATGCCGACTCTATAACTTCAAACCAAAAAAGTATTACTCCAGAAATTATTTCATTCAGCTATTCAGAGCAAAAAAAATTCCCTCCAAAAAGAAAAAAAAGACACTTTGATTGTGAAGCGTTTTTCTATTTCCAAGACTCATTATACTTGTTTACTAAAAGTAGAAATCCAAAAAATCACGGAAAAACCAACCTTTACAAACTTCCTGCTAAGAAAGGTAACTACAGTATAAAAATGTCGGATAGCTTTGACACATGTAAAAAATCTATGTGCTGGGTTACTTCTGTAGATATTAATGATAGCGGAAAAAAAATGGCCTTGCTTACCGAAAATTCGGTTTATGTCTTCAACAATATTAGTTCCAATAATTTATTTACTTCCGACGTAAAGCGTTATACTTTTGACTATAAATCTCAAAAAGAAAGTGTAGCCTTTAAAAACGATAGCACACTCTATATTGCCGATGAGTATTTAGGAACTACTGGTGGTAATGTTTATGAGTTTAAGATTGAATAAAAAAGAAAAGGTCAACAAAATTTGCTGACCTTTTCTTTTGTGCTTTTAAGTTTCTTAGAACCCAAATCCAAGTTTAAATACTAAACGCAGACCATCATCACTCGTGAATGCCGAAACATTTGCAGTAAACATACTATATGCACTAATAAATAAACCACCACCAACAGAAGTATTCCATTCATCCCTATTTGGGTTAACTCCAGAAATCACAGGCAGGGTACGATTGTCATCAATCCAAACGCGACCATAATCAAATCCACCATAGAAGCCCAGTTATATGGTAAGAAATTACCAGCCTGTCTTCGCAGATTAAATCTTAAATCAGTACTGTGAGCAAAAGATGTCTTCCCCGCAAAACGTTCTCTTCTAAATCCTCTCAATCCTTCTCGATCTCCCAAAGTTGCGGCCTGGTAAAATTCGAAATCATCACCAAGATTAATTTGACTTTGAAGATGTGTTGCTATAACTATTGTACCCGCATTGGTGATTTTATAATCAAAAGCCAATTGAGGTTTAAGATAACCAAATCCTTTTGAAGTACTTACGCTATTTTTGTATCCCGCCTCCAAAGAAAAGAACATTCCTAATGTTGGGAATACACTATTATCTCTTACATCATATTCGTATTTGGCATGAGCTCCGTAAAAATCTTCATCGTCAAAAACTGGATCATTTGGTTCTAACAAAACAGATATAGCTCTTACATTAGTTCTTTCTACTTCATTAGATTCGTAGCTTACACCAAGCTCGAAATTTGAGCCATATTGGTTACCCCAAACCAAAGATGGCGAAATACTAAAAGTTCTAATCTTAACTCGGTTAAAATCTAAATCGATATTGTCATTATCAGGCTCAAAGTTATCCGTGCTATTAACAAAACCCCAGAAGTTGCGTGCAAAATTTGGACTCGTAAATCTTGCATCAATTTTTAAGTTTGAGCTTCCAATAACATTAGCAAATTCTCCAGTATATCCTAAATCAAAACCACTTGTTGCAAAATAATAACCGCCACTAAAGGTATGTCTTGACGAAAATGGATTACGTTCAAAACCGAAGTTTGTAAACACCGCAGCTGCGCCAATTCTAAAACCATCATCTGGGTTAGCTCCTATCGATGGCAATACTTGAACCATACTGTTTTTTAATTTCTTATAATCATAAACGTTTGTTTCATAATCGTCAGTGAGTTTTTTATCAAAGTAAAAAGAGCTTCATAAATTATGAAGCTCTTTTTTTGTGCGGATGACAGGAATCGAACCTGCACACCTCGCGGCACTAGATCCTAAGTCTAGCGTGTCTACCAGTTCCACCACATCCGCAAGACTGCCAATTTAAGTAAATTGGGATGCAAATATAAACAATGTTTTCAATATTCAAATAGCTTAAAATCATTAATAATGCGCAAGCTTTTGTTATTTTTGTAATAGAAATTTCACAACTATGACTCCAATTCAATCTTATATAAAAGAGAACAAACAACGATTTTTAGATGAACTATTAGATCTGCTCAAAATCCCAAGTATTTCAGCAGATTCTGCTTATAAAAAGGATGTACTTAAGACTGCTGATGCAATAAAAGAAAGTTTGTTAAAAGCCGGATGTGAGCATGTAGAAATTTGTGAAACTGATGGTTATCCTATTGTATATGGCGAAAAGATCATTGACCCTAACTTACCTACGGTATTGGTCTATGGGCATTATGACGTTCAGCCACCAGATCCATTAGATTTATGGGACTCACCACCTTTTGAACCTGTTATAAAAACTACAGACCTACATCCGGAAGGCGCGATATTTGCTCGCGGTGCTTGTGATGACAAAGGGCAAATGTATATGCACGTCAAAGCATTAGAATATATGACAGCCAACGACGAAATACCCTGTAATGTCAAATTTATGATCGAAGGAGAAGAAGAAGTTGGTAGTGAAAATTTAGGCCACTTTGTCAAGGCCAATCGTGAGAAATTAGAAAACGATGTCATACTTATATCCGATACAGGTATGATTGCACCAGATGTACCTTCTATCACTACTGGATTACGAGGATTAAGCTATGTAGAAGTCGAGGTAACTGGTCCAAATCGTGATTTACACTCTGGATTATATGGTGGTGCTGTTGCTAATCCTATAAATATTTTGACCAAAATGATTGCTTCGCTTCATGACGAAAACAATCATATTACTATCCCAGGATTTTACGATAAGGTTGAAAATCTTTCTGATGCTGAACGTGCTGAAATGGCAAAAGCACCATTTTCATTAGACGCCTATAAAGAGGCTTTGGATATTGATTCCGTTTACGGTGAAAAAGGATATACGACAAACGAACGTAACTCCATTCGTCCAACACTTGATGTTAATGGTATTTGGAGTGGTTATATTGGAGAAGGTGCAAAAACAGTAATAGCTAGTAAGGCTTATGCAAAAATTTCTATGCGATTGGTACCAAACCAAGATTGGGAAGAGATTACGGAACTCTTTAAAACTCATTTCGAAAGTATTGCGCCTTCAGCCGTAAAAGTTAAAGTTACACCTCATCATGGCGGTCAAGGTTACGTAACACCTATCGATAGTATCGGTTATCAAGCTGCTTCAAAAGCTTATGAGGCTACATTTGGAAAAACACCAATCCCACAACGTAGTGGTGGTAGTATTCCGATTGTATCGCTTTTTGAAGAAGAACTAAAAAGCAAAACTATTTTAATGGGGTTTGGATTAGACAGCGATGCTATACATTCACCAAATGAACATTTTGGTATATGGAATTACCTAAAAGGTATCGAGACAATTCCATATTTCTACAAGTATTTTACCGAATTAAAAGCATAGTGTGATATTGTCACAAACATATAAAGCGATATGGTCTGTTAGGGACAAAGTTATTTTCAGATTTATCTTTGCGTATTCCATACTGTATATCTTTTTAATGTTTACCAGTGGTTTATTTGAAACCCCTTTCAGATGGATTGGTAAAGCTGTTCTTGGGTTTGATTACGATTATAGTGTTAGTGGTTATGGGAGTGGCGATAATACGTTTGCGTACATCAGTCTATTTGTAAATTTTATTGTTGCTATCCTAATTACGGCAGTATGGTCTATTCTTCAACCGCATAAAAAAGAATATAACAAAGTATTTTATTGGCTATTAGTAACACTAAGAATATTTTTAATTCTTGCCATGCTAGTGTACGGATTTGTAAAAGTATTTCAAATTCAATTTCAGCCAGCTTCGTTTGATAAATTACTTCAACCTTTAGGTGAATTTTCTCCTATGGGTTTAGCTTGGCAATATATGGGCTATTCCAAAGGATTTGGTCTTTTTGCCGGTCTTATGGAAATTATTGGAAGTATTCTCTTGTTTTGGCGCAGAACCTCAACTATTGGTGCATTTATAGTTATGGGTGTGATGACTCAGGTAGCAATGATGAATTTAATGTTTGACATCCCAGTGAAAATATTTTCTCTGCATTTGGTATTTATGGCAGGAATCATATTCCTTACCGATATCAAGAGATTCATCAATGTATTTATTAGAAATGAATCAGCAGAAGCAGTTGATTTTTACAATCCAATAATCTCTAAGAAATTTCATAAAACAGTTGCGACTATAAAAAAGATAATGGTTCCTATCCTTTTGATTGCAGGTACAATCTTAAGTTATTTAGGAAATCTAAATATCAGTGATGTAAATCATAGACCTGCACTCTATGGTATATGGGAGACACAATTATTTATAAAAAATAGTGACACCATTCCACCACTTGTTACAGACAATTATCGATGGCGCTACCTTCTTGTGGAACGAAATAAAAGAGCCATTGTAAAAACGATGACAAATCAAATAGAGCGTTATGAGTTTGATACTGATACAGTTAAGAAAAAGATTTCTGTATTTGATCTAAACAAGGCTGACGATTCCCTAAATGTGTCTTATAATCTTATCACTAATAATCAACTGGAACTATCAGGTATGATTGATGGTGACAGTCTTTACATCAGTTTTAAGAAAAAAGATCTCGAGGATTTTACGCTTCTTTCTCGCGGATTTCGTTGGATAAACGAACGCCCTTATAATCGATAACCACAAAATTTTTATTCTACATTTGTAGAGTTAATTCTAAACATGTAGAACATGCAACTCTCGAATTCCGAAGAACAATTAATGCAATATTTGTGGAAGCTTAAGAAAGCTTTCATGAAAGATTTATTGGATGCTTATCCAGAACCTAAACCTGCAAATACAACAGTTGCAACGCTATTAAAGCGTATGACTGATAAAGGTTTTATTGCTTATAACACCTTCGGAAAATCTCGTGAGTACTATCCATTGGTCAAAAAGGACACCTATTTCTCAAAGCATGTTAACGGATTAATCAAAAACTTTTTTAATGATAGTGCCAGCCAGTTTGCCTCATTTTTTACAAAGGAGACAAACTTATCTAAAGAGGAATTAGAAAACCTTAAGAAACTAATAGACCAAGAA
>CBFHYD010000022.1:0-31078 GCA_965659975.1 Winogradskyella sp.
AATGAGAAAAAACATAAATTTAAAATATTATATAGATTAAGGTGGTATATATTTTTAATATTATTATTACCAATATACTATTTACTAATACCTATTATTGTTGATTTTTTTGAAGATTTAAAATTATTTGGAAACATCAGTTATGATAATTGGTGGTTGGAATTTATTATTGGTATTTTAATAATAGAGATATTATGTCTTATTTTTCTTCAAAAATCTATTGTTTATCAAAATTTTAAAAAAGATGGATTTCATGAGTTTAGAAAAAAATATAAGGAAAATAATTAGGTAAATAAAAGAATTAAAGAGAAAACTCAATCATTAATTTGGTTGGGTTTTTTTATGTTACATTCTATTCTATATTTAGTGTATAGTATAGTTAGAATAGAACAAATTGTATATTAGAGTATATTAATAAAACAAATAAAAATTATGGAAAAAGGTAAAAAAATACTCAAAAAAAATAGACAAAAATTATATGTTAGAACTATCCAACATGTATATAATAATCAAATAGAAATGTTTGAGATATTAAGAGATACTATTGATAGAATAGATTTTTGGTTAAATGATTTAGAACAATACATTGACTTTAAAATAAATGAATCTAATTATGAAGATTTTGGTATGACTAAAGAACAATTTGAATTATTGAAATTGAATAGAATGTTAAAGAAAAAATAAAAAAAAGGTAAAAATGAGAATAGGAATATATAGTAGATTTAGTGTAGAGAGTAATGATGAACATCAACATCAATCATCTTTAGAAAATCAAAAAAATGAAGGAATAGAGTTTTGTAAAAAACACAATTACTCTTATAAAGTTTATAGTGATATCAATAGTAGAGATATATTATTTGATGATAGAGAAAATGGTAGATTATTGATAGATGATATTGTCAATAAAGAGATAGATGGAGTTTGGGTTTTAAGAGAAGATAGAATTGGTGAGTTTAATTCATCAGTCCCATTTAAGGTAATATTGAAAAAACATAATTGTAAGTATTTTGTTGATAATAGAGAAGTAGATTTTGATAATGATGGAGATTATTTAATAACAAATCTATTGTCAATGATGAGTACAATTGATAGAAGAAATATTAAAAAGAGATGTCATAGAGGAAGAAAGAGTAGAATCAAAAGAGGATTATGGGTAGGAGTTTTACCATATGGGTTTTTACCTAATAAACATAAAATTGAGTTTGATGAAGAAAAGATTAAAAAAGTAGTTGAATGTCATAAAGTATTTGTTGATAGAGATTGGAAAGATTTAAGAAGTTGGATAATATATTGTCAAAATGTAATTGGTGTTAAAACTACCCCAATGTGGTATTATGATTTATTTAGAAAAACTCAATATAATGGAAGAAAAACATTTGAGTTTAAAGATGGATTCAAACACACTATTACTTACAGAAAAGTAGTTGATGATAAGTTATTTGAAAAGTTTATATCAAAAGGAAAGAAGACAATCAAATTCAACCAATCAAATAATAGAAAAAGAGATTTTAAGAATTTACTTAAAGGATTGGTTTATTGTAAAGTTTGTAAAAGAAGATTAAACATACATTCAACATCAAAAAAAGTAAAAAAGTTAGGTAATAAGAGAAGAAAAACTTTTAGATGTAGATATGGATGGGATGATAGAGGAAATCAAATACACTTTCAAAACCAAATAAAAAAACACACAACAACTTTTGGATATGATGAATTAAGTAACTCTATATATGAGATGTTAGTTAATTTATTATTCAATTCTAATCTAATAAAGAATGAGTTTAAAAGAAAGTATAATAGTAATGTTGATATAAGTAAATACCAAAAAGAAATTGAATTATTTGAAAAGAAACTTAAACAATTAAAGAGTAGAGAATTTCAATTAGAAGAAAAGTATATTGATAATTTAATTAGTGAAGAAAATATTGTTAAACATAAAGAAAAAATACAATTAGAAAGATTAATTATTGAAGGAAATATTGAAAGTATTAAAGATGATATATATAAAGTTAATTCATCAAATGAAATCTTAAGTTGGATTGATAGATTCAAAAAAGAATATAGTGTTGAAAATATGTTAAAGAAGACATTTGAAGAAAAAAGAAAACTAATAGTAAAATATATCAATAGAATAGATGTTGTTGGTAGTTTAAATAAAGGATATGAAATAGATATTAAACTTAATATTCCAATTTATGATGATAAGATTAAGTTAGATAAAAGAAAATATTGGGAGTTTGTCAATAATGGAGGAAATAAAAAAGAATGGAAAAAGGAATGGAAAGTTGAAGATGGTAAAAATATGATAAGGAGTGAAGACATAAAAAGTTTTCACTCCAAAAAAAAAATGTTGTTGAATAATCAAAAAATTAATATTAATTTGCGCATTCGTTTTAATACGATGGCCCATGGTGTAACTGGCAACACGTCTGGTTTTGGTCCAGAAGAGTCTAGGTTCGAGCCCTAGTGGGCCAACATAATTTTAGAATCCTAATCATTCATTTGATTGGGATTACTTTTTTTGCAGCAATAACGGCCTTTAGTCTTGTAAAACACAATAAAAGTCTTATATTTGCACCACTGTTTAAGGAAATGAAGAATTTGAGGGGACGAAAAGTCCCCTCTTTTTATACACTATGTTAAAGGACAAGGTTCAAGAATTGTTGGAAAATGCGTTAGAGGAACGCCAGGACTTATTTTTAATTGAGTTCACTTTTGGTGCTGACAATGCGATTAAAATCACTATTGATGGAGATAACGGCGTCTTGGTTGATGACTGTATTTTTATCAGTAGAGCAATAGAGCATAATCTTGATAGAGAAGAGGAAGATTTTTCACTTGAGGTATTGTCTGCTGGGGCTGCATCGCCTTTGATATTGCCAAGACAGTACAAGAAGAACATTGGTAGAGATTTGGAAGTAAAAACCAATGACGACCAAAAACTTGAAGGAAATTTAGTTGAAGTACAAGACGATAGTATTCAGCTTAAATGGAAGACAAGAGAACCAAAACCGGTAGGTAAGGGAAAGGTTACAGTAACAAAAGAAGCTACTATAGCCATAAACGATATTAAACAAGCAAAAGTTAAAATTAAATTTTAAGTCCGATATATTATGGAAAATCTGGCATTGATCGAATCATTTTCAGAGTTCAAAGATGATAAGTTAATAGATAGAGTTACGCTTATGGCCATCCTCGAGGATGTTCTTCGTAATGCATTAAAACGTAAGTATGGTGATGATGGTAACTTTGATATTATCATAAATCCTGATAAAGGAGATTTGGAAATATGGAGAAACCGAATTGTTGTAGCTGACGGTAAAGTGGAAGACGACAATCAGGAAATTGAACTTTCAGCAGCTCAGAAAATAGAGCCAGATTTCGAAGTTGGTGAAGATGTGGCAGAAGAGATTAAGCTTATGGAGTTAGGCAGACGTTCAATTTTGGCATTACGTCAAAACTTGATTTCCAAAATCCATGAACATGATAACACTAATATCTATAAGCAGTTTAAGGAGCTTGAGGGCGAATTATATACGGCTGAGGTTCATCATATCCGACATAGAGCAATAATTTTATTGGACGATGAAGGCAATGAAATAATTCTTCCAAAAGACAGACAAATACCTTCAGACTTTTTCCGTAAGGGCGAAAATGTTAGAGGTGTTATCGAAAGTGTCGAACTAAAAGGAAGCAAGCCAGCAATAATAATGTCAAGAACATCACCATTGTTCTTAGAGAAGTTATTTGAACAGGAAATTCCAGAGGTTTTTGATGGATTAATTACAGTTAAAAACGTAGTACGTATCCCAGGTGAAAAAGCTAAAGTGGCAGTAGATTCTTATGATGACAGAATTGACCCAGTTGGAGCTTGTGTAGGTATGAAAGGTAGTCGTATTCACGGAATAGTACGTGAGTTAGGTAACGAAAACATTGATGTCATCAACTACACAAATAATTTGCAGTTATTCATAACACGTGCTTTAAGTCCAGCGAGAGTTACATCTTTAAAGATCGACGAAGAAACAAAGCGTGCTGAAGTACTATTAAAACCAGAAGAGGTATCTAAAGCGATTGGTCGTGGTGGACATAATATTAGATTAGCAGGTAAGCTAACTGGTTATGAGATCGACGTATTTAGAGAAGGTGCAGAAGAAGATGTAGAGTTAACTGAGTTTTCTGATGAAATCGATGGCTGGATAATAGAAGAGTTCAGCAAAGCTGGTTTAGACACAGCAAAAAGTATTTTAGAGCAGGACGTTGATGATTTGGTAAAACGCACTGATTTAGAAGAAGAAACAATAGAAGAAGTTATTCGAATTCTTAAAGAAGAGTTTGAAGATTAAATCGCCAATTTTTGTAAATCCATTGGCAAACTATATTTTTAGAAACTGAAAAACCATTTATGGCTCAAATTAGAATAAATAAAGTATTAAGAGAACTCAATATCTCATTAGATCGTGCAGTTGACTTTTTAGAGTCCAAAGGCATCTCTATTGAGAAAAGTCCTAATACCAAAATTTCTCAAGATGTTTACGACACATTAGCGGATGAATTTCAGACTGACGCTACAAAACGTGAACGTGCCCAAGAAGTGAGTGAAGCTAAGCAGAAGGAGAAAGAGGCACTTAGAGAAGAGCGTGAGCGTGAAATAGAGGAAAAAACAAAAGAAGAGGCGCCAAAGGAAACTGTCGTTAAGGCTAAAGCAGAACTTTCTGGCACTAAGCAAGTAGGTAAAATAAATCTGGACGGTGATAAACCTAAAACAGAAGAACCTAAGGCGAAGGAGACAAAGGTAGAAACACCTAAGGAAGAGAAACCTGAAGTTAAAAAGAAAGAAACACCTAAAGAAAAAAATGCAGAAGTGCCTGCAAAAACAGAAAACAAAGAAGAGTCTGGAAAGCAAGAATCTGCTACTGAGCCTGCTGAAGAAAAGCTGAAGACTCAATACGCTAAGTTATCTGGTCCTACTACCACAGGTAAAAAGATTGATTTATCTCAATTCAACAAACCTAAAAAGAAAAAAGAAGAAAAACCTTCAGACGATAATAAGAACAAACGTAAGCGTCGGAGAATTAGTAAACCAGGAGATAATGGTAGACCTAATTTTAATAATGATAGACTCCGAGGTGGAAACAATCGCGGTCAACGTCCAAAAGTTGTCAAAGAAGAACCAAGTGAAGAAGAAGTACAAAAACAAGTACGTGAAACACTTGAAAAACTTCAAGGAAAGAGTAACAAAGGTAAAGGAGCTAAATATCGTAGAGAGAAAAGAGATCAGCATAGAGAGCAGACCGAAAAAGAATTGCAAGCAGAAGCAGCTGAAAGTAAGACACTTAAAGTTACAGAATTTGTAACAGTAAGTGAAGTTGCTACAATGATGGATGTTGGTGTAACTCAGGTTATCTCTGCATGTATGTCATTAGGAATGATGGTGACTATGAACCAACGTCTTGATGCAGAAACACTATCGATTGTTGCAGAAGAGTTTGGATTTGGTGTAGAATTTGTAACTGCGGATATTGAAGAATCAATTGAAGAAGCACCTGATAATCCTGAAGATTTAGTAGAACGCGCACCTATAGTTACGGTTATGGGTCACGTAGACCACGGTAAAACATCTTTATTAGATTATATACGTGAAGAGAATGTAATCGCCGGAGAATCTGGAGGTATTACACAGCATATCGGTGCATATGGTGTAACATTGGAAAATGGACAAAAAATAGCATTCTTAGATACACCAGGTCACGAAGCGTTTACAGCGATGCGTGCTCGTGGTGCTCAAGTTACAGATATAGCAATTATTGTTGCAGCGGCAGATGATGACATCATGCCACAAACTAAGGAGGCAATTTCACACGCGCAAGCCGCTGGTGTGCCAATAGTTTTCGCAATAAATAAGATTGATAAGCCAGACGCTAATCCTGATAAGATAAAAGAGGGCTTAGCGAACATGAACTTGTTAGTTGAAGATTGGGGTGGAAAAATTCAATCTCACGATATATCAGCTAAGTTTGGTACTGGAGTAAAAGAACTTTTGGAAAAAGTGTTGCTCGAGGCTGAATTATTAGAGTTAAAAGCTAATCCTAATAAAGCTGCGAGCGGAACAGTAGTTGAGGCTTACTTAGATAAAGGTCGTGGATATGTGTCTACAATATTAGTACAAGCAGGTACATTACGTATTGGTGATTATGTCTTGGCAGGAAAGAATTCTGGTAAGGTAAAAGCGATGCATGATGAGCGTGGAAATGAAATCAAAGAAGCAGGTCCATCAACACCAGTATCTATTCTTGGTTTAGACGGTGCTCCTCAAGCTGGTGATAAGTTTAATGTATTTGAAGATGAGCGCGAAGCTAAGCAGATTGCAACAAAACGTACACAGTTACAACGTGAGCAGTCCGTTAGAACGCAACGTCATATTACATTAGATGAAATTGGTCGTCGTATTGCATTAGGTGATTTCCAAGAGTTAAATATTATTCTTAAAGGTGATGTGGATGGTTCCGTGGAAGCATTGACAGATTCTTTCCAGAAATTATCTACTGAAGAAATCCAAGTTAATATCATTCATAAAGGTGTGGGTGCAATTACAGAAAGTGACGTATTGTTAGCCACAGCTTCGGATGCAATCATTATAGGATTTAATGTGCGTCCAATGGGTAATGCACGTCAGATAGCTGATAAGGAAGAAATCGATATCCGTACATATTCAATTATCTATGACGCGATTAACGATCTTAAAGATGCAATGGAAGGTATGTTATCTCCAGAGTTGAAAGAAGAAAGCACTGGTACTGCAGAAATCCGTGAAACCTTCAAGATTTCTAAAATCGGTACTATTGCTGGATGTATGGTGACGAACGGAAAAATATTTAGAAATTCTGGTATACGTTTAATACGTGATGGTGTAGTTGTTTATACAGGTGAATTAGCATCGTTAAAGCGTTTCAAAGATGATGTTAAGGAAGTGTCGAAAGGATATGATTGTGGTATGCAAGTCAAGAATTACAACGACATAAAAGAAGGTGATGTAATAGAGGCGTTCCAAGAAGTTGAAGTAAAAAAGAAATTGAAATAATTCAACTTACTAACTATAAATAAAGCCGAAAAACACTACGTTTTTCGGCTTTTTATTTGGATCAAAATGAATTAATATTTAATCTTTTTTAGGTTTAAATATAAAGGCATTCATATAATTTTTCTTCACTTTTAATAGTGCGCGATCAGCCTCCAATCTATCCCTAAAATTTCCAGCCCAAATTTTATAATTAGGTGTTTGAAAAACCATCTCAGTGGGCAAATCTGAATGCTTAGCTCTAAAATTTAACTCCATTCTTTCGGCTGTCGATCGACTTGTTCCGCTATAAATTTGGATTTTATAAGTGTCTATGGTTTTGATATCTTTTTTTAATTCCAACAACCTGTTGATTGCTTCCGGCTGATTTACCGTTACAGTTCCCTCTTGTGCGATGGAAATTGTAAAAAACGAAATGCAAATCGCTGTGCAAAAGGCTTTTGTGTTTCTTTTGTTCATATTCAAAATTGTTAATAATGCAAAGTAATATTTTCTTAACGTATTCAAGGGTTTTAATGTTATTTAGAACTATTATAAATTAGATATTATGACTTCCTTAAGATTTCTAAAATCGACTTTATATATTATGTTTGCAGGAGTTTATTTAGACGTGATTTTCATGCTTATAATAGTGAAAAAATCATACCAAAATTGAAGATAATTCAAACTATAATATGAAACATGTTATCTACCGTAATGTTGCCTCAAGCTTATCGCGTTTAGCTTTCATACTATTACTTACGTTTTCAACTACCATTTTGGCCCAGGAAGGAGATCCTGCAAAGGGTAAAAGTTTATTCAATGCCCAGTGTGCATCTTGTCATAAGCTTAACAAAAAAATGACTGGTCCAGCGCTGGCCAATGTTGAGCAAAGACTTTATGAAGAAGAAGGATTGGATCGCGAATGGTTAAATGCTTGGATAAGAAATTCTGCTGCTGTTATTAAATCAGGAGATGCTTATGCGGTAAAAATCTGGAATGAGTACAACCAAACGGCAATGACTGCATTCCCTGGATTATCTGATCAAGATATTTCAGATATTTTGGCTTATACAGCTGCACCGCCACCACCGCCACCTCCACCAACACCTGGTCCTGAAGGTGAGGTTGCTAAAGGTGACTCAGCATCTAACAAAGTTATCTTAGGTGCGTTAGCCTTATTGTTCGCATTACTGGCAGCAGCATTAGTTTTGGTTAACCGAACATTAAGACGTTTTGCAGATGCAAAAGGGATTGAGGTTACAGATAAGCCAAAAGGCACACCAATTTGGAAAGCTTTTGTACAGAACCAATTCTTAATGTTGGTTTCAGTTATTGTGTTGTTATTGGCGAGTGGATATTTCGTTTATGGTTATTTAATGCAAGTTGGTGTAGATCAAGGTTATGAACCAGTACAACCAATCCACTACTCACACAGAATTCACGCAGGTGATAACAAAATAGATTGTAAATACTGTCATTCTTCTGCAAGAGTAAGTAAACATTCAGGTATACCTTCATTAAATGTTTGTATGAACTGTCACAAGGCAATTGGTGAAGTTGCAGAAGCAACACAAGCTGAAGGATTAGAATACGGTGTAGATTACAATGCTGAGATTCAAAAGCTTTACAAAGCAGTTGGTTGGGATGACACCGAGCAGAAGTATACAGGAGAAACAAGTCCTGTGAAATGGGTTCGTATTCACAACTTACCAGACTTTGCATATTTCAATCACTCGCAACACGTTTCCGTAGCTGGTATTGAGTGTCAGACATGTCACGGTCCTGTAGAAGAAATGGAAATTATGTATCAACATTCTCCATTAACAATGGGATGGTGTATTAACTGTCACAGAGAGACAAACGTAAAAGTAAAAGATAACGCATACTACGATAAAATCCATGAGCAATTGTCTAAGAAGTACGGAGTTGAGCAGTTAACTGCTGCGCAAATGGGCGGATTAGAATGTGGTAAGTGTCATTATTAATAATAAGAAGTAATTCACAATTATATGTCATCAAACAAGAAATACTGGAAAAGTGTTGAAGAGCTAAACGAAAATAGCTCGATTGTTGAGACGCTTCAGCAAAATGAGTTTGTAGAAGAAATTCCTACAGATGAGTTTTTAGGAGATAAAGACACTTTAGGGTCTTCATCTACAACGCGTCGTGATTTCTTAAAATATGTTGGTTTCAGTACAGCTGCAGCTTCACTTGCAGCCTGTGAAGGACCAGTAACAAAATCAATTCCTTACGTAGTGCAGCCAAAGGAAATTGTTCCTGGAGTTGCTAACTACTATGCAACTACAATTGCAGATGGTTATGATTTTGCAAGTGTTTTAGTGAAAACAAGAGAAGGTCGTCCTATTAAAATCGAAAACAACGATTTGGCAAAAACTAATGGTCATGCAAATGCCAGGGTTAATGCCTCTATTTTAGGACTATACGACAGTCTTCGTGTTAAGGCTCCGATGAAAGGTGGTGCAGAGATGACGTGGACGTCATTTATGTCTGAAACTAAGGAGTTATTGAGCAATACAAATGGAAAAGAGATTGTATTGTTAACACAGACATTCGCGAGTCCATCGACTTCTAAATTGATTGCAGAATTTTCTGAGAAGTATGGTAATGTACGTCACGTTACTTACGATGCTGTATCAGAGTCTGCCGCATTAGATGCATTCCAATCAAAATACGGGAAGCGTGCTTTAGCCAATTACGATTTTTCTAAAGCAATGACTATTGTTTCAGTAGGTGCAGATTTCTTAGGTGATTGGCAAGGTGGTGGATTCGATAGTGCTTATGCACAACAACGTATCCCAAAGAATGGAAAAATGTCGCGTCATATTCAGTTTGAATCTAACATGTCTTTAACAGGTGCAAACGCAGATAAGCGTGTACCGATGACACCAAGCGAACAGCGTTTAGCCTTAGCCAAATTGTATAGCTATGTTACAGGAAGTGCTGTTGGAGGTTCATTACCAGAAAACTTAGATAAAGCAGTTAGAGCGGCAGCTTCAGAATTAAAGAAAGCTGGAAGCAACGGTGTTGTTGTAACAGGAATTCAGGATGTGAATGCACAAACTGTTGCATTAGAGCTTAACGAAGCTTTATCAAGTAAAGCATTTGATACTAATACGACGATACATACAAAACAAGGTAACGATAAAGCAGTAATGCAATTAGTTGCTGATATGAAAGCCGGTAAAGTTGGTGCTTTAATTATGTGTGGTGTCAATCCAATGTACACCTTACCAAACGCATCGGATTTCGCTGAAGGTATAGAGAAAACGACATCTATTGCGTTTTCTATGAAGCAAGACGAAACAGCTACTAACGCTACATATATTGCTGCAACACCTCATTCTTTAGAATCTTGGGGTGATGTAGAAATGAAATCTGGTCATTTTGCATTAATGCAGCCAACAATAAGACCATTGTTTGATACGATGCAATTCCAAGATGTTTTATTAGCTTGGAATGAAAACGACACAAAATATAATGATTACATCAAAGCAACTTGGAAGGAAAGTATACTGAATGGTGCTTCTTATAACCGAGCGCTTCACGATGGTGTTTTTGTATCTTCTAATTCAGGTGTTGTTGAAACAACTTCTGAAGATACTGAAACTGAAGTTGAAACACCAAGTGGAAATGCTGCCAGAGCGTTAGCATCTTTTGCAAAGTCTGTTGGAATGGAACTTACATTATATACCAAAACAGGTATGGGTGATGGGCAACAAGCCAATAACCCATGGTTACAAGAGTTTCCAGATCCAATATCTCGAGTATCTTGGGATAACTACTTAACTATCTCGAAGGCTGATGCTGATGCAAAAGGACTTATCAATGAGAATGTTGCTAATGGCGGTCTTAACGGAAGTTATGCGGATGTAACAGTTAATGGTGTTACAGTTAAAAATGTACCAGTATTAATTCAGCCAGGGCAAGCTAAAGGTTCTGTAGGTCTATCATTAGGATATGGTAGAACATCAGGCTTAAAATCAGCTATGCAAACTGGTGTTAATGCTTACCCATTATATCAGAACTTTAATTCTGTTCAAGAGGTAACTATTTCTAAAGCTGCTGGCTCACACGAATTTGCTTGTGTACAATTGCACAATACATTAATGGGTCGTGGAGATATTATTAAGGAGACGACTTTAGAAATCTTTAATACAAAAGATAAAAAATATTGGAATGCAGTTCCAGAAGTTTCGTTGAATCACGTTGAAACTCCTGTGAATTCTCCAGAAGTGGATTTATGGGATGAGTTCGATCGTTCTATTGGACACCATTTCAATTTATCAATAGATTTAAATGCCTGTACAGGATGTGGTGCATGTGTGATTGCATGTCATGCTGAAAATAACGTACCTGTTGTTGGTAAAACAGAAATGCGCCGTAGCCGTGATATGCACTGGTTACGAATCGATAGATATTATTCTTCTCAAGATACGTTTGCAGATGATATCGAAAAGAAAGAAAATATTTCTGGTTTAGGAAGCTCATTGAGTGAGTTTGGTGAGATGGAAGATCCAAACGCGAATCCTCAGGTAGTATTCCAACCAGTAATGTGTCAGCACTGTAATCATGCACCGTGTGAAACTGTATGTCCTGTTGCAGCTACTGCACACGGACGTCAAGGTCAAAACCACATGGCATATAACAGATGTGTTGGTACACGTTATTGTGCAAATAACTGTCCTTATAAAGTACGTCGTTTCAACTGGTTCTTATACAACCAAAATGATGAGTTCGACTACTTCATGAATGATGATTTAGGACGTATGGTTCTTAATCCAGATGTAACAGTACGTTCTCGTGGAGTCATGGAAAAATGTTCTTTCTGTATTCAGAAAACACAGAAAACCATTTTAGATGCTAAGAGAGATGGACGTGAAGTTAAGGATGGTGAATTCCAAACGGCATGTTCTGCAGCTTGTGGAAGTGGCGCAATGATTTTTGGTGATGTAAATGACAAAGAAAGTCAAGTTGCAAAACTAAAAGAAGACGATCGCAAGTATTATTTATTAGAATATGTAGGTACAAAACCAAATGTATTCTATCATACTAAAGTTAGAAACACGAAAGAAGCTTAAATTAATTAAAGAAATCAATATATAATTATGGCGTCTCATTACGAAGCACCTATTAGAAGACCTTTAGTTACAGGAGAAAAATCATACCACGATGTTACAGTTGAGGTAGCGAGACCTGTAGAAGGTAAAGCCAATAAATCATGGTGGATTGTTTTTTCAATTGCCTTGGTCGCTTTCCTTTGGGGATTAGGTTGTATTATTTATACCATATCTACAGGTATTGGTGTTTGGGGTCTTAACAAGACCGTAAACTGGGCTTGGGATATTACAAACTTTGTTTGGTGGGTAGGTATTGGTCACGCAGGGACATTGATCTCGGCAGTACTTTTATTATTCCGTCAAAAATGGCGTATGGCAATTAACCGTTCTGCAGAGGCAATGACAATTTTCTCGGTAGTTCAAGCAGGTTTATTCCCAATTATTCATATGGGTCGACCATGGTTAGCATATTGGGTATTACCAATTCCAAACCAATTTGGATCGCTATGGGTTAACTTTAACTCACCATTACTTTGGGACGTATTCGCGATTTCGACGTATTTATCTGTATCCTTAGTATTCTGGTGGACTGGTTTATTACCTGATTTTGCCATGTTACGAGACAGAGCTATTAAGCCATTCCAAAAGAAAATTTATTCTTTAGTGAGTTTCGGTTGGTCAGGTCGTGCAAAAGACTGGCAACGTTTCGAGGAAGTATCATTGGTATTAGCTGGTTTAGCAACACCACTTGTACTTTCTGTACATACAATTGTATCGTTTGACTTCGCAACATCTGTAATACCAGGATGGCATACCACGATATTCCCACCATACTTCGTTGCTGGTGCGATTTTCTCGGGATTCGCCATGGTAAATACATTACTTATTATAATGCGTAAAGTATGTAGTCTTGAAGATTACATTACTGTACAACACATCGAATTAATGAACATCGTAATTATGATTACAGGTTCTATAGTTGGTGTGGCATATATTACTGAGTTGTTTATTGCATGGTATTCTGGTGTAGAATATGAGCAGTATGCATTCTTAAATAGAGCAACTGGTCCTTACGCTTGGGCATATTGGGCAATGATGTCTTGTAACGTTTTCTCACCACAGTTTATGTGGTTTAAAAAACTACGTACAAGTATTATGTTCTCGTTCTTTATTTCGATTGTTGTAAATATAGGAATGTGGTTTGAGCGTTTCGTAATTATCGTAACCTCACTACACAGAGATTATTTGCCATCTTCTTGGACAATGTTTTCTCCTACGTTTGTAGATATAGGAATCTTTATCGGAACAATCGGTTTCTTCTTTGTACTATTCTTATTGTACTCTCGTACATTCCCAGTTATAGCACAAGCAGAAGTAAAAACGATTTTGAAGTCTTCAGGTGAGCGTTACAAGCGTATTCGTGAAAGTGGAGAAAGTTTAGTAGGCACTGGTGCAGATGAAAGAACATCTTCATTAGGAGGAGCACCACAAGTAGAGGTTAGTACTTCAGGAGATAATGCTGAGAAGGTCAATAACTTATTAGGTAGTATTGGTACGTTCGATGCTGCAACTGAAACCGCTGATGATTTAAAGAAGATTAGTGGTGTTGGACCAAAAATGGAAGAAGTACTCAATAGTATTGGTATTTATACATTCTTACAAGTAAGTAAGATGACGAAAAAAGAATATGACTTGTTAGATTCAATTACAGAATCATTCCCAGGAAGAGCAGAACGCGATGATTGGGCAGGACAAGCAAAAAACTTATTAAATAACTAATTATAGTATATGGAAGCTTCAAAAGTAGTTCATGCTATCTATAACGATGATGATATTTTAATGTCTGCCGTTAAAAAGGTCAAGGCTGAGAAAATTCACATCGAGGAAATTTACACACCGTTTCCAGTTCACGGACTGGATAAGGCAATGGGCTTAGAGCCAACAAGAATTGCAATCACTGCATTTATGTATGGTTGCGTTGGTTTAACTGTTGCGGTTGTTATGATGAACTTTATAATGATTAAAGACTGGCCACAGGATATCGGAGGTAAGCCAAGTTTTAGTTATTTAGAAAACATGCCTGCATTCGTTCCGATTATGTTCGAGCTAACGGTATTCTTTGCAGCGCACCTTATGGTAATTACATTTTACTTAAGAAGTAGAATGTGGCCTTTTAAAAAGGCTGAAAATCCAGACCCAAGAACAACCGATGATCATTTCCTGATGGAAATTGCGATTCATAATAACGAAGACGACCTAACCAAATTATTAAAAGATACTGGTGCGGTTGAAATAAATATAGTAGATAAAGACGAAGATGCACATTAATATGAAGACAACACTAAATATTGCTGTAGTATTAGTAATGCTAATGAGCATTGTGTCTTGTAATAAAAAGACAAGACGTAACTATCAATACATGCCAAATATGTATAAGTCTGTTGGATACGAAGCTTACCAAGAGTCAGATGCATTTAAAAATGGCGTTGAGGCACAATTGCCTGTAGAAGGAACTCTGCCAAGAGGATATTCTTTATATGAAATCGAGGACACTAATGCAGGTTATGAGGAAGCTAAAGCAAACTTAAAAAGCCCATTAGATTCTTCGGCAGTAGATTATGCGAGAGGTAAGGAATTATATGAAATCTATTGTGGAATTTGTCATGGAAATAAAGGTGCTGGACAAGGATGGTTAGTTAAGCAAGAGAAGATACTTGGTGTACCAAGTTATGCAGATGCAGGAAGAGCTATCACAGAAGGAAGTATCTACCATGTTATTTACTACGGTAAAAACACTATGGGCTCGTACGCCAACTTTATGATTGAAGAAGAGCGTTGGCAAGTAACCGCTTATGTTGAGAAACTTAAAGCAGATTTAGAAAAATAAGATTTAGATAAAGATTATATAAATGGAATATACATTTTCAAATCGAATAAAGATAGTATCAATTGTCCTTGTGATTTTTGGAGCTTTGCTTTGGGGATACGGTTACATGGAATCTCATAAAGTAACTGAGGACAATATATCTGAATATTTAGCATATGAGCATGGTCATCATGGTGAAGCTCACGCTGCTGAAGGTGCACATGAAGATTCTCATCACGAAACAACTCATGCTACAGATGGTCATGGTGAAACTCATGCTGAAGAGGGACATCATATGACTCACGAAGAGCATGCCTTACACCAAATACATAATAGACCATATGCAGCGCTTTATGTTGGTGCATTCTTTTTCTTTATGATAGCATTAGGTGTACTTGCATTTTATGGTATACAATATGCAGCACAAGCAGGTTGGTCACCAGTACTGTTTAGAGTAATGGAGGCTATAACGTATTACGTATTACCTGGAGGTTTATTGGTTTTAGCTGTTGCAGCTTTTGGTGGTTCACATATTTTTATTTGGATGGATCCAGATGTAGTAGCTCATGACGAAATCATTCAAGGAAAGCAAGGTTGGTTAAATACACCTTGGTTTTTTATAAGAGGTCTTATCTTTTTAGGAGGTTGGTCTGCGTATAGATGGTTTTCAAGAAAGTTCTCTATCGCTCAAGATTCTGCTAATGATAACAGTAACTTCAAAAAGAACTTCAGAATTTCTGCAGCATTCTTAGTCTTTTATATCTACACGGAATCGATGATGTCTTGGGATTGGATTATGTCTGTAGATCCACACTGGTTTTCAACGTTATTTGGATGGTATGTATTTGCAAGTATGTTGGTAAGTGGTATCACAGTGATAGCATTAATGACTATTTACTTAAAATCAAAAGGACTATTAGAATTTGTAAATGATAGTCATTTACATGACTTGGCCAAATTTATGTTTGGTATTAGTATATTCTGGACTTACTTATGGTTCTCTCAATTCATGCTTATTTGGTATTCAAATATCCCAGAAGAAGTTGTTTACTTCGTTGCGCGAATCGAAGATTATAAACTACCATTCTTTGGCATGGTAGCCATGAATTTTGTGTTCCCATTATTACTACTTATGAATAGTGATTACAAGCGTATTCCTTGGTTTGTAGTAATGGCAGGTATTGTTATTCTTTGTGGACACTATTTAGATGTTTTCAATATGATAATGCCAGCTACAGTGAGCGAAAGATGGTTTATTGGAGCACCAGAAATAGGAGCGATATGCTTATTTGGTGGATTGTTTTTATTCTTGGTATTCTATGCCTTAAGTAAACATCCATTATTACCAAAAGGAAATCCATTTATTAAAGAGAGTGAACACTTTCATTATTAATTAAAAATTTAGAAAAGAAACGATAATGACAACTTTGTTAATTTTCACAATAGTATTGTTTGTAGCCATTGCAATGTGGCAAATGGTGAAGATTTTTGATTTAGCTCAGGCTGGTAAAGCTATGACTAATAATCAGGTCGCTACAGATAAGGACAATAAGTATAATGGGTATATGATGATTGGTTTCCTAATCTTCATTTATGTGATCACAATTTTGTGTTTCATTTACTTAGGAGACTTACCACTAATGTCAAATAGTGCTTCCGAACATGGCCCAGGCATAGACAATCTTATGTGGATTACTATGATTGTAATCTTCTTTGTACAAACTGTAACACAGTTTTTACTTCATTACTTCGCTTATAAGTACAGAGGTGAAAAAGGTAAGAAGGCATTATTTTATGCGGATAACAACACCTTAGAAGCTATCTGGACTGTTATCCCAGTAATTGTTCTTGCAGGGTTAATTCTTTATGGATTATTTACTTGGAATGATATAATGAATGTTGATGAAAGCGAAGATCCAATGATAGTAGAGTTGTATGCGCAACAGTTCAATTGGAAAGCACGCTATGGTGGAGATGACAACGTATTAGGAAAAGCCAATGTTAGATTAATTGATATTGATAGAAATAACGTATTAGGTGTTGATGAAGATGATCCAAATGCACAAGATGATGTCATCGTAACAGAATTACATTTACCAGTCAACAGACCAGTATTATTCAAAATGCGCTCACAGGATGTATTACATTCAGCGTATATGCCACATTTTAGAGCTCAGATGAATTGTGTTCCGGGTATGGTTACTCAATTTGCTTTTACACCAACGGTAACAACAGAAGAAATGCGAGCTAATCCTGACATGCAGGATAAGGTTGCTAATATTAATGCACTGCGTGTGGAGCGAAGAGCAGAAATTGAAGAAGCAGGTCAAGATCTTACTTACGAATTTGATTACCTATTGTTATGTAATAAAATTTGTGGAAAGTCTCATTACAATATGCAAATGAAGATAGTTGTAGAGACTGAAGAGGAGTATAAGGCCTGGATGAAAGAGCAAAAGACATTTGCAAATTCATTAAATTAGTAGAAAAAATTGTTTAAAGAAAAAGATAAATAAAAGATTATGTCAGCAACAGTAGACTCACATGCACACGACGATCACGACGTACATCACCACAAGGAAACGTTTATCACTAAATACATTTTTAGTCAAGATCATAAGATGATTGCCAAGCAGTACCTTATTACAGGGGTTCTTGTAATGGGTATTATCGGTATTATGATGTCTTTAATGATTAGAATGCAAATTGCATGGCCAGAACAGCCAAATGTAATTTTCGATGCATTGCTTGGTAAATGGGCACCAGAAGGTGTAATGGATGCGGATATTTACTTGGCATTAGTTACCATTCACGGTACTCTTATGGTATTCTTTGTACTAACCGCTGGTTTGAGTGGTACATTTAGTAACTTATTAATTCCACTTCAGATTGGAGCACGAGATATGGCCTCTGGATTTCTTAATATGATTTCTTATTGGTTATTCTTCCTTTCTTCTGTGATAATGATATTATCATTTTTTGTTGAAGCTGGGCCAGCCGCAGCTGGTTGGACGATTTATCCGCCATTATCTGCTCTGCCTATGGCACAGCCTGGATCTGGTGCAGGTATGACATTATGGTTAGTGTCAATGGCAATATTTATTGCTTCATCTTTATTAGGTTCATTAAATTATATTGTAACGGTACTAAACCTACGTACAAAAGGAATGTCAATGACGCGTTTACCATTAACTATCTGGGCATTCTTTATTACAGCTATCATTGGTGTTATTTCTTTCCCAGTTTTATTATCTGCAGCATTATTGCTAATAATGGATAGAAGTTTCGGTACTTCATTCTTTTTATCAGATATATTTATTCAAGGGGAAGTTCTACACTATCAAGGTGGATCTCCGGTATTATTTGAGCACCTGTTTTGGTTCTTAGGTCACCCAGAAGTTTATATTGTATTATTACCAGCTTTAGGTATTACTTCAGAAGTAATCGCAACAAACTCTCGTAAACCAATTTTTGGATACCGTGCGATGGTAGCATCAATTATGGCGATTGCATTCCTATCAACAATAGTATGGGGTCACCATATGTTTATTTCAGGAATGAACCCATTTTTAGGTTCTGTCTTTACGTTTACGACCTTATTAATTGCAATTCCATCTGCTGTAAAAGCATTTAATTACATAACCACTTTATGGAAAGGAAACTTGCAACTGAATCCAGCAATGCTCTTTTCAATTGGATTAGTATCTACATTCATCACAGGTGGTCTTACAGGAATTATATTAGGTGATAGTGCCTTAGATATTAATGTACATGATACTTATTTCGTAGTGGCACACTTCCACTTAGTAATGGGTATTTCTGCATTGTATGGAGTTTTTGCAGGAATTTATCATTGGTTCCCAAGAATGTATGGTAGAATGATGAACAAAAATTTAGGGTATATTCATTTTTGGGTAACAGCTATCTGTGCTTATGGTGTATTCTTCCCAATGCACTTTATTGGTATGGCAGGATTACCAAGAAGATATTACACGAATTCTAACTTCCCATTATTTGACGATACAATTAACACGCAAACTGTTATTACTGTATTTGCATTAATCGCTGGAGTTGCTCAGCTTATATTCTTATATAACTTTATTCATAGTGTATTCTATGGTAAAAAAGCAGAGCAAAACCCATGGAGATCAAATACACTTGAGTGGACTGCTCCTGTAGAGCACATGCACGGAAACTGGCCAGGAGCAATTCCTGAAGTTCATAGATGGGCATATGACTATAGTAAGCCAGGACATGATGATGATTTTGTACCTCAGAATGTCCCAATGAAAGATGGCGAAGAGGAACTTCAACATTAAAGTTCGAATTTAGAAACACATATATAAAGACCTTTGAAATTCAATTATTTCAAAGGTCTTTTTCTTTATATTTGTTTTGGTATGAATGAGAACTTAGATCCTACAAACGAAAATTTTACTCCAGAAGAACTTGATATTGAAAAACAATTAAGACCGCTTTCCTTTGATGATTTTACAGGTCAAGACCAAGTATTAGAGAACCTGAAAATTTTTGTTCAAGCCGCCAATCTCAGAGATGAGGCTTTGGATCATACTTTATTTCATGGGCCACCTGGCTTGGGTAAAACTACTTTAGCACATATATTATCAAATGAATTAGGCGTTGGAATAAAAGTAACATCTGGCCCTGTATTAGACAAACCAGGTGATTTGGCCGGTTTGTTAACTAACTTGGATGAACGTGATGTCTTGTTTATTGATGAGATACATAGGTTAAGCCCAATTGTAGAAGAGTATTTATACTCAGCGATGGAAGACTATAAGATTGATATAATGATCGAGTCTGGTCCAAACGCAAGGACGGTTCAGATAAATTTAGCACCATTCACCTTAGTTGGTGCTACAACAAGATCAGGATTATTGACAGCACCAATGCGCGCTCGTTTTGGAATTAGTAGTCGACTACAATACTACAATACGGAGCTACTTACTACGATTGTTCAACGTAGTGCATCAATTCTAAATATGCCTATTACGATGGAAGCAGCAATAGAGATAGCTGGTAGAAGTAGAGGTACTCCAAGAATAGCAAACGCTTTACTAAGACGCGTACGCGACTTTGCACAGATTAAAGGAAATGGCAATATTGATATTGAAATTTCAAAGTTTGCACTTGAAGCACTTAATGTAGATGCACATGGCTTGGATGAAATGGATAATAAGATATTGACAACCATAATCGATAAATTCAAAGGAGGACCAGTAGGAATTACAACCTTGGCAACCGCAGTTAGTGAAAGTGCAGAAACTATTGAGGAAGTATATGAGCCATTTCTAATTCAACAAGGATTTATAATGCGCACACCTCGAGGCCGTGAAGTCACAGAGCAAGCCTATAAACACTTAGGAAAGATAAAAGGATCAACCCAAGGCGGACTATTTTGACACTACGCATCATACGGAATTTATTTTAGCATCTCATCATTATGAATAGTAACAAGTCTAAATACTCACAACTCATCAAAACCGAAGCCAAGCGCCTCGGTTTTTTGTCATGTGGTATTAGCAAAGCTGAGTTTTTGGAGGATGAAGCTCCAAGATTAGAAACTTGGTTGAATAAAAATATGCATGGTGAGATGCGGTATATGGAGAACCATTTTGACAAACGTCTTGACCCAACCTTACTGGTAGAAGGATCTAAATCTGTAGTATCTCTTTTATTGAACTATTTTCCGAATCAACTTCAAACAGAAGAAAGTTATAAGATTTCAAAGTACGCTTATGGTACCGATTATCATTTTGTAATTAAGCAGAAATTAAAGGAACTTTTAAATACTATTAAAGATAAAATTGGTGAAGTTCACGGTAGAGCATTTGTTGATTCTGCTCCAGTATTAGATAAAGCCTGGGCTGCCAAAAGTGGCTTGGGTTGGATAGGAAAACACAGTAATCTTTTAACTCAAAAAGTCGGTTCTTTTTATTTCGTAGCTGAGTTAATTATAGATTTGGAATTAGAATATGATACGCCAACCACAGATCATTGTGGTTCTTGTAGAGCCTGCATAGATGCATGTCCAACAGAGGCAATAGTTGAGCCTTACGTTGTAGACGGAAGTAAGTGTATATCTTATTTTACAATAGAATTAAAAGATAACTTACCTCAAGAATTCAAAGGTAAATTCGATGATTGGATGTTTGGTTGTGATGTGTGCCAAGACGTGTGCCCTTGGAATCGTTTCAGTAAACCACATAACGAACCTTTGTTTAATCCTCATCCAGATTTACTATCTATGACACGAAAGGATTGGAAAGAGATTACAGAAGACACTTTTAGAAAAGTTTTTAAGAAGTCTGCAGTAAAACGAACAAAATTCTCTGGATTGAATAGAAATATTAAGTTTCTAAAAGATTGAGCCCAGAATTTTGCAATCCTTATCTTTGCAGCTCAATATTTTTATAATGAGCAAAGCAAGCAAAAGAAGAGAAGCCTTAGTTTATCATGCCAAGCCACAACCTGGTAAAATAAAAATAGTACCAACTAAGAAATACGCCTCTCAGCGTGATTTATCATTAGCCTACTCACCTGGGGTGGCAGAGCCATGTTTAGAAATAGATAGAGATAAGGACAATGTCTATAAATATACTACCAAAGGAAATTTGGTAGCTGTAATTTCTAACGGAACCGCTGTATTAGGTTTAGGAAATATTGGTCCAGAAGCTTCCAAACCTGTTATGGAAGGAAAGGGATTACTCTTTAAGATATTTGCAGATATTGACGTTTTTGATATTGAAGTCGATACTGAAAATGTAGATGAGTTTATCGAAACGGTAAAAAATATTGCTCCAACTTTTGGAGGAATTAATCTTGAAGATATTAAGGCACCTGAGGCTTTTGAAATCGAAAGACGACTCAAGGAAGAGTTAGATATTCCTGTAATGCATGATGATCAGCATGGTACTGCTATTATTTCGGCTGCTGCATTATTAAATGCATTGGAATTGATTGATAAACAGATTGAAGATGTAAGAATAGTAGTAAGTGGTGCTGGAGCTGCTGCAATTTCGTGTACAAGATTATATCGAGCTTTTGGCGCAAAGCGTGAGAATATTGTAATGCTTGATAGTAAAGGAGTCATAAGAAATGACCGTCATAATCTTACAGCTCAAAAAGCAGAGTTTGCTACGGACAGAAAAATAGATACTTTGGAAGAAGCTATGGTAGATGCCAACGTATTTATTGGTTTATCTATGGGTGATATTGTAACTCCAGAAATGCTTAAGTCAATGGCAAAAGATCCAATTGTTTTTGCCATGGCAAATCCAGACCCTGAAATAAATTATAAGCTTGCTGTAGATACCAGAGATGATATTATAATGGCTACAGGCCGTAGCGATCATCCAAATCAGGTTAATAATGTGCTCGGTTTCCCATTTATCTTTCGAGGCGCATTGGATGTTCGAGCAACAGGTATTAATGAAGCTATGAAAATGGCAGCTGTAAAAGCCTTGGCAGAATTGGCAAAAGAGCCAGTTCCTGAACAAGTGAATATTGCATACGGAGAAACAAGACTCACTTTCGGGAAAGATTACATCATACCAAAACCATTCGATCCAAGATTAATAGCTACAGTTCCACCTGCAGTGGCAAAAGCAGCTATGGATTCTGGCATAGCAAAAGAACCAATAACCGATTGGGAGAAGTATACTAATTCACTGTTAGAACGTTCAGGGTCAGACAATAAGTTGGTACGATTATTACTTAATAGAGCAAGAACAAACCCTAAACGTGTAGTTTTTGCCGAAGCAGACCAATTGGCTGTACTTAAAGCTGCACAAATTTGTTTTGATGAAGGTATAGCCTATCCTATTTTGTTGGGTAGAAAAGATAGGATTAAAGAACTAATGGAAGAGATTGAGTTCGATGCAGATGTACCTATACTTGACCCAAAATCTGATGAAGAAGAAACTCGAAAAAATCACTACGCAGAGATTTATTGGAATCAGCATAAACGCAATGGAGTAACATTGTATTCTGCACGGAAACTCATGCGCGAGCGCAATTATTATGCGGCAATGATGGTAAATGAAGGAGATGCTGATGGATTAATATCTGGTTATTCTCGAAGTTATCCATCTGTGGTTAAGCCGATGTTAGAACTTATTGGTATGGCAAAAGGCGTAAGTCGTATAGCAACCACAAACGTTATGATGACACAACGCGGACCAATGTTTTTGAGCGATACGTCTATTAATATTGATCCTGATGCCAAAGACTTGGCCAAAATAGCGCATATGACTTCTCAAGTTGTCAAGATGTTCGGAATGGAGCCTATAGTAGCTATGACTTCCTATTCTAACTTTGGTTCTTCGAATAATGAAAGGGCATCAAAAGTCCAGCGCGCAGTTGAATATTTACATAACACATACCCTGATATGATTGTGGACGGCGAGTTACAAACCGATTTTGCTCTCAATTCAGAAATGCTGCAGGATATATTCCCATTCTCAAAATTGGTAGGACGAAAAGTAAATACTTTAGTTTTTCCGAACCTTGATGCTGCTAATATCACTTATAAATTGTTAAAAGAATTAAATGGTGCAGATTCTATTGGTCCTATTATGATGGGTCTTAAAAAACCAGTACATATTTTGCAATTAGATGCGAGTGTGGATGAAATTGTAAATATGTGCGCAGTAGTCGTTATTGATGCACAAGAAAAGGCTAAAAAACAAGGATAGATTTTAGCTCACGATCGCCTTATTTCCCTAACCAAAATGTAAATAATTTTATTACATTTACGACGTTAACTTTTATTTAACTAAATGATTACACACTTAGAGGGAAAGCTTGTGGAAAAGAATCCTACCGACGTGGTTATAGATTGTAATGGTGTAGGTTATCACATAAATATTTCACTACACACATTTAGTCAAATTCCAGATAAGGAACATATAAAACTGCATACATATCTTCAAGTAAAGGAAGATTCTCATACATTATATGGGTTCTCCTCTCGAGTGGAACGAGAGATCTTCAAATTATTACTGTCTGTAAGTGGTGTTGGGGCAAGCACAGCAAGAACTATGTTGTCATCCTTATCACCTGACCAAGTTAAAGAAGCTATTGCATCAGCGGATGTGGCAACAATTCAATCTGTAAAAGGAATTGGTGCAAAAACAGCTCAACGCGTAATTTTAGACTTAAAAGATAAAGTGTTAAAGGTTTACGGATTGGAAGAAGTTTCTTTATCTCAAAACAATACTAACAAGAGTGAAGCGTTATCTGCTTTAGACGTTTTAGGGTTCAATAAAAAACAATCAGAAAAGGTTGTTGAAAAATTGGTATCTCAAAACCCTGAAATAACTGTAGAAGAACTCATAAAAGACGCTTTAAAAAATTTATAATTCGTTTGTACACAACTAACTCTAATCAATTTTATTTTTTAGACAAATTAAGGATTTACCTTATTGTATTGGGTGTATTCTTTGTTGGTTCATTAACTGCCCAAACTAATCCAGTAGAGCAAGATTCTACAAAAACCAACTTTACATTCGGAGATATAAAATTCCCTCAAATAGGAAGCATTTCTTCAAAGTATACCTACGATCCTATTTTAGACAGATATGTATACAATGAGAAATTAGGGGATTTTAATGTCAATTATCCTCTTATTTTAACACCAAAGCAATACCAAGAGTTTGTAAGAAGGGAAAGTTTAAATGCTTATTACAAGGAGAAGATAGATGCTCTCGCAGGACAAAAAGAAGGAACCGAAGAAGCTCAGAAAAATTTATTACCTGATTTTTATGTCAACTCCGATTTTTTCGAATCTATTTTTGGCGGTAATACTATTTCAATAATTCCGCAAGGTTCTGTAGATATAGATTTGGGTGTTTTATATTCTCAGCAAGATAATCCAACTTTTACACCAAGGAACAGAAGCAATTTCACATTCGATTTTGATCAAAGAATTAGTATGAGTCTTACCGGTACGGTAGGTACAAGACTTACAGTTAATGCGCAATATGATACTGAGCGTACTTTCGATTTTCAGAATCTCGTAAAATTAGAGTATACACCTACAGAAGACGATATTATTCAAAAGATTGAGGTTGGTAATGTTAACATGCCACTTAATAGTTCTTTGATTACCGGAGCACAAAGTTTGTTTGGTGTAAAGACAGAATTACAATTTGGTAAGACCCGAGTTACAGCTGTTTTTTCTGAGCAGCAATCAGAGTCACGTTCTGTAACTGCCCAAGGAGGCGGTACCCTAGAAGAGTTTGAGTTTTTTGCTCGTGATTATGATGAAAATCGACATTTCTTTTTAGCACATTATTTCGAGCAGAATTACGATCGCTCCATGCTTACCTATCCTTATCTAAATACTCCAGTGCAAGTCACTAGGATAGAGGTTTGGGTAACAAACAGAAATAATCAAACCCAAAATGTAAGAAATGTTGTTGCTTTCCAAGATTTAGGAGAGTCTGACCAGATTGGATTAGACAATCCACCAGCTGGATTTGTTAATGCACCTAACGGTAGTTTTCCAGACAACCCAAATAATGATTTTGACCCAACAAATATTGGAGGAGCTGGATCGCAGCTTAATCCAAATATTCGGGATATTACTAACGTGCAAGCTGGTGTAAATATTCCTGTAACCGAAGGATTTGATTATGGAATTTTAGAAAGCGCTAGAAAACTTAACGAAGGACAAGACTATACACTTAACACTCAACTCGGTTACATTTCTCTGAACCAACGTTTATTAAATGATGAAGTACTTGCTGTGGCTTTTCAATATACAGTTGGCGGCCAAGTGTATCAGGTGGGTGAATTTGCTAATGATGGTGTTGATGCTACAGATGTAACGGTAAACACCAATAATGAAAACCAGATAGTAAACAACCAGGCACTGGTATTAAAAATGCTAAAAAGTGCTGTCACTGCTGTTAACGAACCTATTTGGGATTTAATGATGAAAAACATCTATGACACTGGTGCTTTTCAATTATCTCAACAAGATTTTAGACTAAATATATTTTATACTGAAGCTTCGCCATTAAACTACATTACACCTGCTGAGGTAAATGGTGTTGCAGTGCCGTTCCCTCAACTTTATGATAATAATACGACAACACCTGCAGATGATACCGAAATAGAGGATACGCCATTAATACGGCTTTTCCATTTGGATAGATTAAATTTTAATGGTGATCCACAGGAAGGTGGAGATGGATTTTTTGATTTTGTAAATGGTCAAACTGTAATTGTTCAAAATGGGAAGATCATATTTACAAAGGTGCAACCATTTGGTGAGTATTTATTTAATGTACTTTCAGATCCTACAGATCCTGCGGAAGATTACGAAGACACAAATACCTATAATCCTAACCAGGAGAAGTATGTTTATGATCTACTCTATAAGAGTACAAAAACCCAAGCGTTAGACGATTCAGATAAGAATAAATTTCAGATTAAAGGACGTTATCAAAGTAGTGGTGGTGGCGGAATACCAATTCCATTTAATGCAGCTCGAGGTTCTGTAAGAGTTACAGCAAACGGTCAACTTTTGGTAGAAGGTGTCGACTATGTTGTAAACTATGCTGCTGGACGCGTCGAGATTTTGGATGAAGGACTTAAAGCATCTAACACGCCGATTAGCGTAGATGTTGAAAACAATACACTTTTTGGCCAACAGACTAGACGATTTACCGGGATAAATGTTGAGCATCAATTTCATGAGAATTTTATGCTTGGTGGAACCCTATTAAACCTGAACGAACGTCCAATTACTCAGAAGGCAAATTTTGATTCTGAACCAATAAACAATACAATTTTTGGCATTTATGGTAACTACGCTACCGAAGTTCCGTTCTTCACAAGACTGGTGAATAAACTGCCAAATACAGATACGGATGTAGCTTCTAATTTTTCTGTACGTGGTGAATTTGCATATTTGGCTCCAGGTGCTCCAAAAGGAACAGATTTTAATGACGAACCTACAGCATATATAGATGACTTCGAAGGTACCCAAGGAAATATAGATTTATTATCACCATTTGCTTGGAATCTATCTAGTAGACCACTTGACTTAGGTAGAGCCTATGCACAAGGTGATGAAGATGCACTTGGGATACAAAACGGATTTGACCGTGCACGACTCAATTGGTACACAATCGATCCAATTTTTTATGGAACGCAACGTCCAGATGGGATAACTGACGAGGATCTTTCTGATTTATATACGCGTCGTGTTTTTATCAATGAGATTTTCCCAGAGATTGATCTCGTTCAAGGTCAGTTAGCTATAGTCAATACTCTTGATTTAGCATATTATCCGACGGAACGTGGACCTTATAATTTTGATCCAGCTGCTGCAAATGGCAATGCATTAAATCCATCAGACAGTTGGGCAGGTATAACACGACAAATTACATCTACTGATTTCGAGCAAGCTAATGTTGAATATATTCAGTTTTGGGTACAAGATCCATATTTAGATAATCCAACAAATCCTGGAGGTAAACTTACCATAAACTTGGGTAATATATCAGAGGATGTATTAAAAGACGGTAAAAAGCAATTCGAAAACGGTTTACCAGAAGACGGAAATATCGATTTCCTTCAAAATATCAACTTGCAGACACCTTATGCAGTTCCTCAAACACAATCACTGATTTACACGTTTGGGACAACAGGGCAAGAAAGAACTAATCAAGATGTGGGATATGATGGTTATGATGATGCCGAAGAGCAAGATATCGTAGCATTTATGGAACAACAAACAGGGCAGTCTTTGGATTATGGTCCTGATCCATCATTAGATAATTACACCTATTTTCTTAATACTACTGGAGATATTTTTGAACGTTACAGAAGATATAATGGTTTTGAAGGTAATACACCAGATGAATTTTCTTTAGAGAATCGAGGGAATACAACTCAACCAGATGTCGAGGATATCAACCGAGATAACACCATGAATACAATCAATAGTTATTTCGAGTACGAAGTTGATGTTAGACCAAGTGTATTAAATGCCAATAATCCTCAAATTAATGACATTAAGGTAGTTCCAGTAACACTTCCTAATGGAACGACAAGAGATGTTACCTGGTATCAATTTAGACTGCCAATCTCTGAACCAACCAATGCTGTTGGAGGTATTACAGATATTCGATCAGTGCGTTTTGCTCGTATGTATTTGACGGACTTTACTGAAAATACGATTTTACGATTTGCAAGTCTTGATTTGGTTCGTAGTGATTGGAGACGCTTTACACAACCATTGAGCAATAATACGATAGCCACAAACGAGCCTGAGTTTAATGTAGCTATTATTGGTATTCAGCAAAATGATGGAGATTATGTAATTCCTCCAGGAGTGAGACGAGAAGAACTAAACAATAATAATAATGTTATAAGACAAAATGAGCAATCTCTTGTTCTGGAGACATGTGATTTGCAGCCAACCGATGGACGCGGTGTATTCAAGAATATCAGTTTAGATATGCGACAGTATAAAAAACTGCGAATGTTCTTGCATGCTGAATCTCAAGAAACACAGCCATTAGAGGACGGAGAATTGGTTGCTTTTATTAGATTAGGTAATGATTTTACGGATAACTTCTATCAGGTAGAAATTCCACTTATCAATAGTGACTTAATTGCTTCTGGTGCTACTTCAATAGAACGACGTATTTGGCCAGAAGAAAATGAGATTAATGTGCCACTTGCCTTTTTCCAAGAGATAAAAAGTCGTGGTATTTCCAATCAAACATTAGCAAACGAGGATCCTACGTTTTATGATGTTATTGGAGGAGAATTAGCAGAGAATCCATCGGCAGAATTTCCTGTAGATGGGATTCAGAACCAGCGTGTTGCTATAAAAGGAAATCCAAACTTTGGTAACATTCGTGTGCTCATGGTTGGATTAAAGCATTCTGGAATTAACCGAACCAACGTTTGTGGTGAGGTATGGTTTAATGAGCTTCGAATGTCAGACCTTGAAAACGAAGGTGGTTGGGCAGCCATTATGAATATGGATACCAATTTCGCGGATTTTGCAAATGTAACTGCATCAGGAAGACGCAGCACCATTGGATTCGGAGGTTTAGAACAAAATCCTAATGAGCGAAGTAGAGAAGATGTTATTGCATTTGATGTTGCTGCCAATGTTCAACTGGGGCAATTACTACCAAAGAAATGGGGCATTAATTTACCGTTGAACTATAGTCATGGCGAAGAATTAATCACACCACAATTCGATCAATTCTATAATGACTTGACGCTTGAATCCAGAATAGACGCTGCACAAGATGATGAGGAAGCTGAACAGATAAGACGACAATCTGAGACTTATATCAAACGACGAAGTATCAACTTTATTGGTGTAAAAAAGAATAGAACTGGAGATAAGGAAAAGCGATTCTATGATGTCGAGAATTTCACCTTTAATTATTCTAACAATAAGATAGAACGTCGAGATTTTGAAATAGAACGTTCACTTCAGCAAAATGTTAGAGTTGGGGCAAACTACACCTATGCCTTTAACCCTAAAAAAATAGAACCATTCAAAGAGAACGATTCTTTATTCACAGGAAGATACGCTAAAATTTTAAAGGATTTTAACTTTAACCTATTACCAACAAACTTCTCTGTAAACTCCGATATTCTTAGAGATTTTAATAGTCAGAAATTTAGAGAAGTAGCCCTCGCGGGTAATAATATTGGAATCGAAGAAGTTTTTAGACGAAACTACACATTCGATTTTCAATATGCGTTAAACTATCAACTGACCGATGCATTGAATTTTAATTTTACGGCAAGTAATAATAACATTGTCCGAAATTATTTTATTGATGATCGCCTCAATGGTCGTCAAGATCCAACACTTGATATTTGGGATGGTTTCTTCGACGTTGGTGATCCAAATATTCAGAATCAGCAATTATTGGTTAATTATGAATTGCCATTTAGTAAAATTCCAATCTTAAGTTTCTTGCAATCTACATACACCTACAACAGTGATTTTAGATGGCAGAAAGGATCGGATTTAAATTTAAATTTTGAACAGACTGACGTTAACGGTAATGTTTTAGGAACATTTAATTTGGGGAACACCATTCAGAATTCCAACACCCATACTTTAAATACAACCTTGAATATGGAGTCGTTGTATAAAGAGTTAGGATTAAAGAAACAACAGCAGTCAAGACGAAATACCACAAGAAGAAACCCAAATAGCCCAAGAACAAATACAACTCAGGCTGCAGCTCCAAAAAAGAAAAAGAGCAAATTAGGGAACGCCCTTATAGATGTTCTTACGATGGTTAAACGCATTGGTGTTAATTACGTTGAAAACAACGGGACCTTCTTACCAGGTTATTTAGAGACGCCTGGTTTCTTGGGTACTGTTAGGCCAACTTTAGGATTTACATTTGGTAGTCAACGCGATATTAGACAACGTGTTGCACAAAACGGTTGGTTAACAATCTTCCCTGAGTTTAACCAGCAATATACAGAGACCACTGACAAACGTTTAGATTTTACAGCAGCGTTAGAACCAATGCGAGATCTTAAAATTGATCTTGTAGGAAATAGGGTTTTTCAAGAAAACACGGCACAGAATTTCAGAGGCTTAGATAATGATAATGATGGATTTAGTGATGAATATGAAGAGTTATTGAATAATTCCTTCGGTAATTTTAGCATATCAACGTCATTAATATGTACGGCCTTTGGGAAAAGTGATGCCAATTCTTCCGCGGCTTTCGATGACTTTAGAGCCAATCGTTTGGTAGTTGCAAATAGACTTGCCCGCGATTTTTATGGAAATACGACGTTCCCAACAGATGCAGAAGGCTTCCCAATTGGTTTTGGTAAGAATAGTCAGAAGGTATTACTACCGGCATTTTTATCGGCCTACCATGGCACTGATCCTGGTAAAGTAAGTTTGGGTGCATTTAGAGATATACCAATCCCTAACTGGCAGCTTAAGTACACTGGTCTAATGAAATTACCTTGGTTCAAAAAGAACTTTAAGCGTTTTTCTATTCAGCATGGATATCGTTCATCGTATAACATTAACCA
>CBFHYD010000023.1:0-29632 GCA_965659975.1 Winogradskyella sp.
CACCTTTTAATTGTAGCGTAATGGTGTTTATGGTTTTTACATTGGCAGTAACTTCATCGCCTAGGACACCATCACCGCGTGTAACCGCACGTACCAGCTTTCCATTCTCATAAGTCAAATTCATTGAAGCACCATCATACTTGAGCTCGCAAGTATATTGTATATCGCCATCGACTAATTTTTTAATTCGTTTTTCCCAGTCCAACAAGTCGTCTTTAGAATATGAATTATCCAAAGAATACATTCTAAAATCGTGAACTACAGTATTGAAATTCTTTGTGATTGTACCACCTACGCGTTGCGTTGGTGAATTTTCATCAAAAAATTCTAGATGTTGTTCTTCTAAGTCCTGAAGCGTTTTAAGCTTCATGTCAAACTCATAATCGCTTATGGTCGGGTTGTCAAGAATGTAATAGTTGTAGTTATGCTCACGTAATTCTTCGCGAAGTGAATCTATTTGCTCTTTAGCTGTCATCTTATTTCAAGGTTCCTTTTAGCATTCGGTCATTACCATTCAAATCTTTCAACAATTCAATGGCTTCAAAATTTCTATCTACTAATAATTGCATTGTTTCTTGTCCAAGATACTGATTGATTTCAAAAAAAAGCTGTCCATTTTGGCCTAACTTTTCAACAGAAAAATTGGTGATAGCATTATAGAAAACGAGCGGATCATCATCATCAACAAATAAAGCAACGTGCGGTTCGTGATCTAAAACATTTGGCTGTATCTCTGCTTTTTCGAGATTGCGCACATACGGTGGATTGGAGACTATTATATCAAAAGTTAAATCCTCGAAAAGCAGATTCATTTGTTTTGAATCCAAAATGTCTCCTAATAAGAAATGAACATTTACATTATTTCTTTCTGCATTGTGTTTTGCAACTTCCAAAGCTTCTTTCGTAATATCCAAAGCATAAACTTCGGCATTTGGTAATTCCTTTGCCAAACTAATGGCAATAATTCCTGAGCCAGTACCAATATCAAGAATTCGAATAGCTTCGCTCGCTATTGAGGCTGAATTTTGAAGAATAAGGGCAACAAGCTCCTCAGTTTCTTGGCGAGGAATCAGTACACTTTTATTGACTTTGAATTTCAAACAAAAAAACTCAGTTTCGCCAAAAATATATTGAATAGGTTTCTGATTTTTTAAATCATTTAAGGTGTTAAAAAACTCATCAATTTCTGATTTCTTTATGGTGAATTCTTTATCTAAACTTAATTGAATTCTCGGTACGTCTAAAAAATGTTCCAAGGCTAAAAAGAAAAGACTCTCGACTTCAACTTTACCATAAATAGTATCGAGATTTTTATGATATATCTCTTTAAGGTCCAGAGCTTTCACAACTACAGATCTTTAAGCATCCATACCGAGCACGAATAATGACCAGTATCGCCCATAGGCTCATCAATAGCTTCGAACCCTACTTTACGATACAATTTTCTGGCGTCATCCATATAAGGCATTGTCTCTAAGTAGCACTTATCAAAACCTGCGGCCGTTGCAAATTGCAAACATTTTTCCATTATAACACTACCCAAGCCTTTTCGACGAGCTTCGGACATAAAATACATCTTCTGTAGTTCGCAAATATTACCATCATAATTATCCAACTGTGCTATTCCTGCACCACCAAAAATTTCGCCATTTTTTTCAACAACGTAATATGCTTTTTTTGGACTATCGTAAGTTTCGGTCATACAATCCAGAGACTTATCTTCATAGGCCGTACCAACTTTAGGTACGCCAAACTCTATTAAAACAGAACGTATAGCTTTGGCGATTTTTGGATTATCTTCTAATCGTATTTCTCTTATATTGAAACTCTCTTGGCTCACTTTATTAGTTTATTTTTGTAATTCAAATTTAATGAAATTCACAAGGCTTTTTAGCCATTTTCTGAATGATTTTGAACTCACACGAAACCTATATAAAGCGTTGCTTACAAATTGCGAATAATGGACTTGGAACCACGAGGCCAAATCCAATGGTTGGTGCTGTTATTGTCTATAAAAATAGGATTATCGGCGAAGGATTTACAGATCCATATGGTGGTGCTCATGCAGAAGTTAACGCTGTAAATAGTGTAAAGGACAAAACGCTATTAAAAGAATGCACAATGTATGTAACATTAGAGCCTTGTAGTCATTTTGGAAAAACACCACCATGTAGCGATTTAATTATCAAGTGTGAAATACCAAAAGTGGTCATTGGATGTGTAGATGATAACCCACAAGTTGCAGGAAATGGCATTAAACGACTTAGAGACAACGATGTTGAAGTCATTGTAGGTGTTTTAGAAGACGAATGTAAAAGGCATCTCAAACGCTTTTTTAGTTTTCATAATAATAAACGTCCCTATGTGATCCTTAAATGGGCCGAAACTAAAGATGGTTTTATTGCACCTCAACAAAAAGACGAACAAAAGCCAGTTTGGATTACCAATCAATACTCAAGACAATTGGTACATAAGTGGCGCGCCGAAGAGCAAGCCATATTAGTAGGCACGAATACAGTTTTGGAAGACAGCCCAAGTCTTACAGTTAGAGACTGGTCTGGTGAGAATCCAATCAGAGTGGTTTTAGATAACAATGGTAAATTGGATACTAATCTTTCTGTATTTGACTCGAGCTCAGAAACGATTATCATCTCTAAAGTAAATACTGATATTAACGGAAATTTAGTTTCTGAAATATGTAATTATTTACATAGTCAAAATATCAACTCCGTCATCATCGAAGGCGGCGCCCAAACCCTTCAATCTTTTATTGATGAAGGCATATGGGACGAAGCACGCGTTTTTACTGGTAACGTAGAATTTAAAGATGGCGTAAAGGCACCACATTTTTCTGGAAACCTAATTTCAGAATCGAATATCTTGGAAGATACCCTAAGAATATATGTCAAGAATTAAAACTCTAATTTTCGATTTTGGTGATGTATTTATCAATTTGGATAAGTCTGGAGCCATGCAAAATGCCTTAGACTTATTTGACATGAAGGCTTTTGAACAAGATATGATAGCGACCAATCTTAAATATGAAGTCGGTGAAATCTCCACCCAGCAGTTTTTAGATTCCTATTCAACAAAGTTCTCCCATCTCTCAGAGACCAATATAAAATCCGCTTGGAATTATATTATAAAAGATTTTCCAATATATAGACTTGAGTTTATCAATAGTTTAGCTGTATCAAAGGCATACAAACTCATACTATTGAGTAATACAAACAAAATGCATATTGATTACATCAAAGAACATGTGCCATTTTACCAAGAGTTTAAAAATTATTTCGATGTTTTTTATCTATCTCATGAGATTAATCTAAGAAAACCTGATTCTGAAATTTATGAGTTTGTTCTAAGTGAAAATAACCTAGTAGCTGAGGAATGTTTATTTGTAGATGATACCGAAGAAAATACAGATGCTGCTTCAGAATTGGGTATTAATATTTGGAATATTGATGAAACCAAAGAAGATATTATTAATCTTTTTGACATAAAAACCGAATTGTTTTGATATATCTATTACTGAGCATTTTATCGTCTACAGGCATTTTTATAGTCTTCAAATTATTAAAGGTGTATAAGGTAAACTCACTACAGGCTATTGTAGTCAATTACATAACGGCGTCTATTTTCGGTTTTTTACATTGGTCCAATGATTTAACCTTTTTGGAAATTACCAGTTCAAATTGGTTTATTTGGGCTGTTTGTCTAGGTATTTTATTCATAACTATTTTTAATGTAATGGCGCTAACTGCCCAAAGAAATGGTCTGTCAGTGGCCTCTGTCGCTACTAAAATGAGTATGATTATACCTATAGTTTTTGGGATTATGGTATTAAAGGAAAGTATTGGTATTCAGAAAATATCTGGAATTCTATTGGCTTTTGTAGCTGTTTATATGACTTCTTCCAAAAATACCGACGGTAAAAAGCTAGAGAACACATTGCTACTACTTATTGTCGTCTTTCTTGGTTCTGGAATAATAGATACATCTATAAACTATTTTGCTCCAGATGATAACATCCCATTGTTTTCCGCGATAATCTTCGGATCAGCCTTTATAATCGGTGTCTTATTTGTCATTTTTAAAAATGAAAAATATAACCTTAAGGCGATTCCATTAGGCATTATATTAGGAGCGATTAACTATGCTTCTGTGTATTTTCTGCTCAAGGCGTTGCGTATTGATAGTTTAGAAAGCTCCGACATTTTCACATTAAATAATGTGGCCATTGTCGCGTTAAGTTCATTAGTTGGACTTTTGATATTTAAAGAACATATATCAAAACAAAACTGGATCGGCATTTCTCTTCCGATTATTTCTATAATTTTGGTGACACTATCTTAATGGAACACACTAAAGACAGTTATAAAACCATTTCGAAAGCTTCTGAAGAAGTTATTTTTAAAGACAGAAATAGCAAATTTTTTGGCTATGCTTTTCCTGTAACAACTGAAGAAGAAGTGAAATCCCATTTAGAGACGCTCAAAAAATCACATTATACGGCAAGACATTGGTGTTATGCTTATCAGTTAGGCGCAGAAAAGGTTCGTCATCGTGCAAATGATGATGGAGAACCTAACAATTCAGCTGGTATGCCAATTTATGGTCAGATTCAATCTTTCGAGCTAACAAATGTGTTAGTCGTTGTGGTTCGCTATTTTGGTGGCGTCAAATTAGGTGTAGGCGGACTTATTAATGCGTATAGAACTGGTGCTCAAATGGCATTGGAAGCATCAATAATTATTGAGAAAACAATTGATGCGTCCTTCAAAATAAAATTCGATTATAAATATATGAGTCGAATAATGCGAATAATTAAAGATCATAAGGCAAATATAGACTCACAAACCTTAGAATTAGATTGCTTGATTATAGCTTCAATACGGAAAAGTGAAGCAGATCGATTTTTTGCTGAAATCAAAAAAATCCATGAAGTCACTATTAGTGTTGTTTAGTCTTCCGCCTTTAGTTTTTCTGAAAGATATTCCGGACATCGTGTTGGTCTATTTCTTTTCATATCCATAAATACTAAAACAGTATTACCTGTTGCCAATAATTGTCCAGAATCATTAATCAATTCATAATCAAATTCTATACGCACATTAGGTAACTTTTTAATTGAAGTTTTAACGGTTAATAGGTCGTCATATTTTGCTGGATTTTTATAATCTATTGAGAGTGAAATTACAGGTAACATTATACCTGAATCTTCCATTGACTTATATGTAATTCCGTATTGACGTAACCACTCTGTTCGACCAACTTCAAAGTAAGTAGCATAATTGGCATGATATACAACGCCCATTTGGTCTGTCTCACCATAACGAACTCTAATTTTTGTTTCGTTTTTGTGCATAAAACATTATTTTGTTTAAGAGATTTATCTTACTTTTAAACGTGAGATAAAACATGCGAAAAAATTTCTTAAAAATCTAATCGATTTCATTTTTTTTTTAAATAATTTGTTCACATATTTGTCATGAGCTAATACGAATCACATAGAGATTTTCATATGTCTTTTTTTTAGCTCAACCAATCAACTGACTAACTAACAAAACTCGAAAATAAAGTATGGATGTAACGGCTCAATCGGTCTGGGGCAATTGTCTCGCTTTTATCAAAGATAATATTCAACCCCAAGCGTATAAAACGTGGTTTGAACCTATCGTAGCCGTAAAACTTTCCAATAATGCTTTAAGTATTCAAGTTCCGAGTAAATTTTTCTATGAGTGGTTAGAAGAGCATTATGTGAAAATTCTAAAAGTCGCATTGACAAAAGAATTAGGAGAAGATGCAAAATTGGTTTATGTCATTAAGATGGAAAACACTTATGGCAACAGACAACCATTTACCGAAAAAATTCCAAGTGCAAATCGTAGTGCTGTAAAATCTCAGGATGTTGATGTGCCATTCAACAATAAGAATCCAGAATTAAAGAATCCGTTTGTTATTCCTGGAATCCGAAATGTAAAAATAGAATCTCAGCTTAACCCAAGTTACACGTTCGAGAATTTCCTTGAAGGTGACTCAAACCGTTTAGCAAGAAATGCGGCGATTGCTGTAGCAAACAAACCTGGAGGTACGTCATTCAATCCATTATTGATATTTGGTGGTGTTGGTTTAGGGAAAACACATTTAGCCCATGCTATAGGTGTTGATATAAAAGACAAGTATCCTGAAAAAACTGTACTTTATATTTCAGCTGAAAAATTCACACAACAATATATAGACTCTGTAAAAAAGAATAACCGCAACGACTTTATTCACTTTTACCAGATTATTGATGTATTAATTATTGATGATGCTCAGTTTTTCTCCGGAAAATCAGGAACTCAGGATGTATTTTTCCACATCTTTAACCACTTGCACCAAAATGGTAAGCAAGTCATTTTAACAAGTGATAAAGCGCCAGTGGATATGCAAGACATTGAGCAGCGTTTATTATCACGTTTCAAATGGGGATTATCTGCTGAACTTCAAAGTCCAGATTTTGAAACTCGCGTATCTATCTTAGAAAACAAGCTTTACCGCGATGGCGCAGAAATGCCAAAGGAAATTATAGAATACGTTGCTAAGCATATCAAAACTAACGTACGTGAACTTGAAGGTGCTATTATTTCTCTAATCGCACAGTCCTCTTTCAATAAGAAAGAAATTACACTGAACTTAGCGAAAGATATTGTAGAGAAGTTTGTTAAGAATACGAAGCGTGAAGTTTCTATCGACTACATCCAAAAAGTAGTGTCAGACTATTTCCAAATGGATGTCAGTACACTACAGTCCAAAACACGTAAGCGTCATATCGTTCAAGCACGTCAGTTAGCAATGTTCTTTGCGAAAAAATATACAAAAGCCTCTTTGGCAAGTATCGGTTCTCAAATAGGGCAACGCGACCATGCAACGGTTCTACACGCTTGCAAAACTGTAGATAATTTATCTTCCACAGATAAGCAATTCAGAAAGTATGTAGAAGATTTAGCTAAAAAGCTAACGCTCTAATCCACAGCTTTACATTTTTTTATGAGCAAACCATCACAAACGAGTATCCTTATGGTTTGTTTAGGCAATATCTGTCGCTCACCATTAGCACACGGAATTTTAGAATCAAAATTACCTGAAGATTCTTTTTATGTAGACTCTGCTGGGACATCAGGTTACCATGATGGCGAATTACCCGATAATCGCTCGATTGCTGTTGCGAAGAAATACGGTTTAGACATAACAAATCAACACTCTCGGAAATTTACGCGGAGCGACTTCAAAGCGTTTGATATCATTTATGCTATGGATCAATCGAACTATCGCAACATTGTGCATTTAGCTGAGTCGGAATCTGACAAATCTAAGGTCAAGCTTATATTAAATGAACTCTCAACAAATTCTAATGCTAAAGTTCCGGATCCTTATTACGGAGGAGATCAAGGATTTGAGAATGTTTACAAAATGTTGGATGATGCTTGCAACATTATAGCAACCAAACTACTCAGTTAATTCCTTACCTTTAGTCAATGCAAGAAAAAGGAAAACTATATTTAATACCTACGCGTCTTGGAGATAATCCACCATTAGAGGTATTACCACTTTCCATCAAAAAGATTATTGAAGATCTTGATGATTATATTGTAGAAAACGAAAAAACAGCAAGACATTTTATCAAGCGTCTCGTGCCTTCAAAGTCACAACCAAAGTTGAATCTTAAGGTGCTCAACAAATTTACCGATCCAAGTGAACTAAGCGGTTTTTTAGATCCTTGTCTCAATGGAATTTCCATGGGAATAATCTCTGAAGCAGGTTGTCCTGCAATTGCAGATCCAGGTGCAGATATTGTTGCTATTGCACATGAAAAGAATATCAAAGTCGTGCCTTTGGTTGGACCTTCTTCCATCCTATTGGCGCTTATGAGTTCTGGGATGAATGGACAAAGTTTTGCATTTCATGGATATCTACCAATAGATAAACAAGAGCGTAAACAACAGATAAAACATTTAGAAAAAATTTCTTTCAATCACAATCAGTCACAATTGTTTATTGAAACGCCTTATAGAAACAATCAAATGCTTAGTGACTTAGCATCGACATTACATCCAAATACAAGACTCTGCGTAGCTTGTGACCTCACTTTACCAAGTGAGTTCATCAAAACAAAAACTGCAAAAGAATGGAAAAATAATACTGAAGATTTGCATAAAAGACCTGCAATCTTCATTATTCATAAATCTTAAAGAATGGCCTTGGCTTTACGCTCTGGTTGAATAAAAGACGTATCGTATCCAGCAAAGCGCTTCATATAATATCTTACTGTAGAACCATAGCCATCAGCAAAGTTAGTACTACCATAAGAACGTAAATACTTCTTTACATTTCCAGCACCTGCAAGGTGTGCAGCAGCCAAAATACCAGATTCCGTTACCTTAACACCACCAATAGTCTTACCAACAAAACGTTTAATATCTTTTCTTAATATCCACTTATTACGTTTAGTGTAAGCAATAAACGCTTTCTCTTGTAACTCAGGTGTATTTAAGAAAAATGTCGGGTTGTAAACACCAATCATCTTTAGTGTTTCTGCACCAAACTGATATTTCCCTAAGTAACCAAAAGTATTTACCGTAAAATAATTACCCTGAGATTCTTTAAAAGCAACAGCTTCCTTAAAAGCCTCAAAGGATTTACCTAAATATGGAGAAAATAAGTCTTCTTTTTTAGCTTCTTTCTTTTCATTTGCCCTAGCGATATACTTCGGCGAATCGAAACTAAGATCTAATCCATCTGTAGAATATTGCTCAGGATTGAGAATAGTTGATGGATAAAGTGCCAATGCAATTAGCAAGCAAACTGCAAAGGGAACTATAACATTAAAAACTATCTTTTTGATCATAATTCTAAATTTTAACTAAAGTTACATTACAAAATGTACCTCTTTCAAAATTCGCTGCAAAGATACGAAAAAGTAATTAACATTGAAAATGAGGTAGTTACACTCGTTTAAAAGTAGGATACATAGGCTTTAATCCCATTTTTTCCGTTAAACTCCAATGTCGGAAATGGCACCTTTATGGTATTAAAAACGCTAAAAAGGGTTTTTAGGGAGTTAGAATTTGTTTTTATTCAGGTTAAATCAACATCAAAACTGAGGTAAAACTGACGGAATCGATCTTGGTTTGGGAAGTTTAAAAAATCATTACGTCCAGTAAGCATTACATCGGCACCATACCCAATAGCAAAGTTGAGCCAATCTGGAATAAAGTCGTTTTTAAAAAAGAATTGAGATTAAAACTCAACCAATAGGTTTGTCCATTGTAATCCTTTAAAAATTCTTCTGTAAAACCATTCCCTAACTTATCAGGAGTCAATGGTGCAAAATCAGATCTGCTAAACGAATATTTTAAAGCAATACGCTATTCTTTCCAAAGTAATTCTTGCCCAACGTGCAATCCAGTTCCTGCAGTATTGGCTAAAATAACGCCCAAGGAAAAACCCCATTCGGCTGAATAACCATCAAAAACTTCAACAGGATTCAAAAATCCTAAACTTAATACAGAACCATAAATAAGTTGATCTCTATCGGAAACGCCTGCCCAATTCAATGTATTGGCGCCCAATCTTGTTAACTGATAGCCGGCATAAACATGACCAAGCTTATCCATTTGTAACCATTGGTTTTTATCGTTTGTAGTTCTGAATTTTGAGCGTTCAAAATCGGCATACCACAGTTGATCTAAGCCTACTAAGGTTAGTGCACCAAATGAAGCTTGTGAAATAGCAACCGTATTGCGTCTTGATTTATTTAAGCTATCGCTTGGTTTTAAAAACCGATTGAAGTCCGATTGAGCATAACCAAACGAAAAAAGACAGATTGTAAATATAGTAATGAGTTGTCTCAAACTACTTGCGTATACCTTGTTGATCTAAATACCGGTGATATTGTCGCGCATTCGCATTGTGTTGTGCAAGCGATTTAGCAAATCGATGAAAACCAGGCTTTTGTGCATCGGCAGCAAAATAAAGGTAATCGTGCTTCTCGTAATTAAGTACAGCGTCAATAGCCGATAGATCAGGCATCGCAATTAATCCAGGTGGCAAGCCTGCATACTTATAAGTGTTATAAGGTGATTCTATGTCCTTGTGTACATTTAAAACACGTTTTATAATCGTATTCTGGTATTTCGGCAATTGATAAGCGGCGTATTTTATGGTCGGATCTGCTTGTAAAGGCATTCCAATTTTTAGTCTGTTGATGTAAACACCAGCAACTCGCGGTTGCTCCACCTTTTGCTTAGATTCTTCATAAACAATAGACGCTAAAGCCATCACCTTATCCTTGGTTAGATTTAAAGCCTTCGCCTTCTCGATTCTATCATTTGTCCAAAAACGGTCATACTCTTTTTTCATTCGTGCAACAAAATCCTCAGCAGTGGTATTCCAGTAAATCTGGTAACTATTTGGCAGATACATACCTAATGCCGTTTCAAGTTTAAATCCGCTTTCTGATAGGAAATCGGAATCTCTCATAGCGTTTAGAAGGTCCAAACTATCGGCACTGATTTGTGTAGCTACGCGTCCTGCCAATGCTTCTAACGAATTCTGATTATTGAAAGATAGTTTTACGGCAATATTTCCGCTTCTAATAGAATTGATAATCTCATTATTATTCATGCCTTTTTTAATGAGATATTTTCCAGGTTTTACGTTGGTGATATAACGTTTCTGTTGTGCCAAAGCTTCAAAACCATCAATATCATCCAAAAGCGGAATTAATTGTTGTCTAACATCTGCATAAGATTCGTCCTCTGAAATATAGATGTACGCTGAATCTTCTGAAAACTTGGTGTTTGGAGAAAACATCGCACCATAAATATAATAAGCTACAAATCCGAAAATAACAAGCCCAATTAATGCAACTGCCCAAAGTATTTTTTTTATATACATATTACTGCTTTATAAGATGAAGAAGGTATTCATCCTTGAATGCACCTTCAGAATACGTCCAATCTTTTTTGAGTCCTATAATTTCAAAACCTTGGTTTTTGAATAGTTTAAGACTTGCTGAATTATCCTTCGCGATATTGCAGTACAATTGATGCAAATCCAAATGTGCAAAACAATATTCTGTCAACAAAGACAAAGCTTCTTTTCCGAAGCCTTTACTCCTATTGGCTTTGTCCAAGATTACAATACCAATTCCGGCACGTTTGTTCTTAGGATCAAAATCAAAAATATCGATTAGTCCTAAGGCTTCATTATCATAACTCGAAATCACCAGTCGTAATTGTTTAGCCTCGTAAATATCCTGATGTGCGTTCTCCAGATATTGCTTTATCAAAAAACGCGAATATGGTGTTTGGGTATGACTCAGATGCCAAACCGACGTGTTGTTTTCAACTTGATACACAAAATCCAAGTCATCGGGTTCTAATGCACGCAAAAAGATATGTTCACCTTTTAATGTTGTCATTATAGATAGCCTTTAAAAACTTGTTTCGCTGGACCAATAAGCCAAATATTACTATAGCTTCCATCTTCATTTGCTGTAAATGCAATCTTCAATTCTCCGCCTTCAGCTTGTATTGTAATCTGATTTGAAGCTGTGTTACCTGAATTATGCATTGCCAAAGCGACTGCAGTGACACCAGTGCCACAAGAATACGTTTCATCTTCAACACCACGTTCATAAGTACGTACAGCAAATTCGTTTGGGTTGATTTGCTTTACGAAATTCACATTACTACCAGCTTCGTTATAAGGCGCACCATAACGTATACGTTCGCCATTTGACTTTACGTCAAATTCCTTCAAATTCTCTACAAACTCAACATGATGCGGCGAACCTGTATCAAGGAACATATGGTTTTCAAAAGACTGAATGGAAGACACATCTTGCATTTGAAGTTTTACAATATCTCCATCAAATTGCACCTTATGAATACCATCAATAGCCTCGAATTCGGCTTCTTCATCCACAATGTTCAGGTATTTTGCAAAGGCCGAAATACAACGACCACCATTGCCACACATACTACTTTCGTTGCCGTCAGAATTAAAATAAACCATCTTAAAATCTGCTGTAGGATGGTTCTCTAAAAGTATCAAACCATCAGCACCTATGCCAAAACGTCGGTCGCACAATTTGGCAATATTTTTGATGTTAGTTTTATCGAACAACAACTCACGATTATCAATGATAATAAAGTCGTTTCCTGTGCCTTGATATTTGTAAAATTCTATTTGCATATAGGATGACAAATATAACAATAAATGCAGTGAAAATGGGCTGTTAAATCGTAGTTAAAGTTAAAACCAAAACTCAATAATTGTATAAATTTAAACGTTAGTAGTTAATTAAAAACCGAACAAAATGAAGAAGATTTTAACCTTAGTATGTGTCTCTACCTTAGGTGGCTTGCTCACTCTCGGCGGTTACAAATTATTCGTTGAAAAAGAGGACAAAATAGTTGCGCAAATTGAAAGCACAACACTTCCAACTTTTATACCAACAACAAATAATGAAGCACTCCCAAATGTAGAACGTCCGGATTTAGTAACAGCAGCAAATAAAACTATCGATGCCGTTGTGCACGTTAAGAATACACAGATTAGTCGTGGTGCCAGAAGTTTTAGCGATCTTATTTATGGACGTACCGAAGAAAGAAAGCAATTAGCCGGTGCAGGTTCAGGAGTTATCATTTCGCCAGACGGATATATTATTACCAATAACCACGTGATCCAAGGTGCTGTAGAAATTTCGGTAACCTTAAACGACAATAGAACATTAATGGCCGAATTGGTAGGTACAGATCCTAAGAATGATATAGCGCTGCTTAAGATTAATAGTGACGAAGACTTACCTGTTGTTCCTTTTGGAGATTCTGACGACACACAAATTGGCGAATGGGTTTTAGCGGTTGGTAATCCGTTTAACTTAACCTCAACAGTAACTGCTGGAATTATCAGTGCAAAATCCAGAGACTTATCTGGTGGGCAATCGTTTATACAAACCGATGCCGCAGTGAACCCAGGAAACTCTGGTGGTGCATTGGTTAATGTTAATGGTGAATTGGTTGGTATTAATACTGCAATTTCATCTCAAACAGGTTCTTATGTTGGGTATTCATTTGCCGTACCGAGTAATATTGCACGTAAAATTGTTGAGGATATTATGGAGTTTGGTGATGTGCAGGATGGAATTTTAGGAATTAATGGTGTGGCCCTTAACAGCGAAGCCGCAAGCCAATTAGATATTGATGTGACCGAAGGTTTCTACGTTAGTGGTGTAGAAAAAGAATCAGGTGCTGCAAATGCTGGCCTGCGCGAAGGAGATATTATTAAGAAATTAGACAATGTAGAAATTAATAAGTTCTCAGACTTGAGTGGCTACATTAAAACCAAAAATCCCAATGATGTGGTTTATGTGCAGATTCTTAGAGACAATAGTGTTGAAACAGTTCCAGTCACTTTGACGAATCGCTCCGATATTTTTGTGGAGTTAATGGGTATGCAATTCAAGGATATTCCAAAGGATATGAAAGAACAATATCCAGATCTTTATGATAAAGGTGCTGTAGTCATGGAAAACAAGAACAGATTCTTAGCTGAGAAAGTTGGTATCGGAAGATTTTATGTGATTACAGAAATCAATGGTGAAGCCATTAATTCTACAGACGATATCAAAAAGTTATATAATCAATATGGTGAGGATTTCACCAAACATCTCACAAGTATCGAATTTATTAATACGCGAGGTCAGAAAAAAGAAATCATGTTTAGATAAGAGATCTAAGTTTTACTAAAATATTGAACCCTTCAGAATGAATAATTTTGAAGGGTTTTTTGATTGTTAAATTTCTTTCCCAAATACGTTACGAAAACGTTTGAAATATATTATTTTTGCCGAAAATTTTGAAAGCGTCAAACCCGGATTATGTAATAGAACTTAGTAATGAGAGTTGAAAGTTCAAAAAAATCAAGACTTTTCTTGGTTTCTGCATAACATGGTTATGGTTAAATCAAAAAAGTCAGCCTAGCGGTTGATTTTGAAGAGATTTCAATACGTAATAGATTTTCTATTGTATAATGCGGGTTATGCAAAAAAAATTAGCTTTCAGACAACACAAAAAACACAACACATGCCTGTTACAAACTCTTACGAAAAGGAACTCGCTTTTCAAGCAGACAGACGCCGCGCAACGGTAGAATTCATTAAAATTTTAAACGACTTATGGTACGACAAGTCTATCGAACTCGTACTATTTAGAAATGTACTTATCGACAGAACGGTTAGCGACATTATTAACCTGCACGAATATGCGGGCGAATTTGTTCAAAAGCCAATTTCAATCTTTGATTCTGTAGAAATCGCAAAAGCGATTAATCAATTGGATTTACCACCAGCAAAATTGGATATTGGTAAACTCACTTACGAATACCATTTAGAGGACGAAAACCATAGCAATGCGTTAGGTTTTGTAGCAAGCAAACTAAAAGGTTCAGAAAAAACTGAGAACGTCGAACCTAAAGACGTTGTACTTTACGGTTTTGGACGTATTGGTAGATTAGTCGCACGCGAGTTAATGACACGCACAGGTAAAGGAAGTCAAATGCGACTTCGTGCAATTGTAACGCGTGGTGCTGTAGATGCAACAGTGTTAGAAAAAAGAGCATCGCTTTTACGCAACGACTCTGTTCACGGCGATTTTAGCGGTACTGTAACTATAGATGCAGAAAACGAAGCTTTAATTATTAACGGAACTACCGTCAACATCATTTCGGCAAATGCTCCAGAAGATATCGATTATACCAAATACGGAATTAATAATGCCTTGGTTATTGACAACACAGGTGCATTTAGAGATAAGGAAGCCTTAACACGCCATACCAAAGCAAAAGGAGTAGATAAAGTATTGTTGACTGCACCAGGAAAAGGCATCCCTAATATTGTTCACGGTGTAAATCACCTAGAAAATAATCCTGATAAAGTAAAGATCTTCTCTGCCGCATCTTGTACAACTAATGCAATTACACCAATCCTTAAAGCGGTTGAAAATTCTTATGGTGTTAAATCGGGTCACTTAGAAACCATTCACGCCTACACCAATGACCAGAACTTAGTCGATAATTTCCATAAGAAATACCGTCGTGGCCGTGCCGCAGGTTTAAACATGGTAATTACCGAAACTGGAGCAGGAAAAGCTGTGAGTAAAGCATTGCCATCTTTAGAAGGTAAGTTAACGTCTAATGCGATCCGTGTACCAGTGCCAAACGGTTCGTTGGCTATTTTAAACTTAGAATTAGAGCGTGAAACTTCTGTAGAAGCGATGAACGCGATCATGAAAAAATATGCGCTTGAAGGTGACTTGGTTGAGCAAATCAAATACGAAATGAGCGATGAGTTAGTATCGAGTGATATCGTTGGTAGCTCGGCGCCATCAATCTATGATAGTAAAGCGACAATTGTAAGAGGTGACGGAAAAAATGCTATCCTTTACATCTGGTACGATAACGAGTATGGATATAGCCATCAGGTGATTCGTTTGGCAAAATACATTTCTAAAGTAAGACGCTTTACGTATTATTAGGACATCCAAAAATTGTTGATAAAACGTATATAAATAGCCTTACAAAATTGTAGGGCTATTTGTTTATATAATTACCGAAATACCTATCTTGCTAACAACTAAATCCCAACACTCTAAAAAAATGAAAATCTTAGCCAAAACACTCGTACTCATTACTTTAGTTTTCTCTCAATCCGTGGTGGCCCAAACGCAGGAAGAAGAGCAGCTATCTTTAGATAAAGGTCCGATCGAGGATCAGTTTGAATACATTTTTCAAAAGTCTGGAAACTTTAAAGGCACCAACGGCCAGAAATACGAAGCTGTTAAATATATAAGTTTATTAAAGCTGAAAGCCAACACCATAGATTCCCTAAATTCGCTTAAAACGACACTTGAAAATTCTGTAGTTAAAGTGTTAGCCCAACAAAATGAAATCAACGATTTAAAAGAGCAATTAGAGAAAATACAAAGCACATTGACCGCTACTAATGCCGAGAAGGACAGCATGTCTTTATTTGGTATGCAAATGAGTAAAGGCGGCTATAACATCTTGCTTTGGAGCATTATCGGCGGACTTTTGGCACTTACCCTATTCTTCTTATTCCGTTTTAATAGTAGCAACTCTGCGACGCGTACTGGGAAACTGAAGTTGAAAGAAGTTGAAGATGAATTTGAAGAACACCGGCGTGTGGCTTTAGAGCGTGAGCAAAAAGTAAGACGTCAACTTCAAGACGAGATCAATAAGAACAAAGACAAGAAGTAATTAGGTCTAAACGGTAATTCATGAATATACATCATGTAAGAAATGCCACCATGGTCATTGAGACCAAAGACAAAGTGGTTTTGATTGACCCAATGTTGAGCAAACGCGGCGGAACTGGTCCGTCGTTTACATTCTTTAGGTACAAACCCAAAAGAAACCCGATTGTCAATTTACCTGATAATGCTATGGACCTTGTTAACCGCACGACGCATTGTCTCATTACGCACTTGCATCCAGATCATTTAGATGATAAAGCCGTAGAATTTCTAAAAACGAATAACACACCAATTATTTGTAGTGTAAAAGACGAAAAAGCACTGCTCAAAAAAGGATTGAATGTGTCTCAAACAGTCGATTATTGGGCATCTACCGATTTCTTAGGCGGAACAATAGAAGGCATTCCAGCGAGACATGGTTACGGCTACATAGCAAAACCTATGGGCAATGTTATGGGTTACTATATTAAGCTTCCGGACGAAAAATCCATTTATCTAAGTTCTGACACGATTTATACCGACGATGTCGATAAGGTTTTAAAGGAATACAAACCAGACATAAGTGTAGTTGCAAGCGGAAGAGCGCAATTAGACCTGTTTCAACCGTTGCTAATGAAAATGGAGGACATTGTAAAGTTTATCAAAAATGCGCCGGGACAAGTTATTGCTAACCATTTACAAGCGGTAAACCATTGCCCAATCACGAGAGAAGAATTGCGAGTTGAGTTGACTCAAAACGGACTCATTGGCAAAACGTTTATCCCAGAAGATGGTGAGACGATGACCTTCTAATTTAAGTGAAGTTTACGTCACTTCGAGTGGTTCTGAAGAATGAGGAATTGTATCGAGAAGCTGAAAATAATATTGTAGTAATGAATAAAGGTATTTATGCGATTATAAGACTTCAAAGTGATATTATTGACTTTTTACTGGAACAAGGAGTATTAAAGAATACTAATAATCCAATTAAAGTTTTTGAAGAAAGTAAAACTTACTTAGACCCGATAATTACATTTTTTGATAACATAGACGAAGAAACTGAATTAGCATTAAGAAAAGCATATGGTGGTAATGGAGACATAAAATATTGGCGAACATTGCAACAGCAAGTTTCTGATGTTCACACAGATTTTGTACCAAACGGCTTAGAAGAATACAATAAAAAAGAAGCTAAAGAATTCAACACTAAAGCTTTTGAGATAATAAGAGATCTTGAAACATTTTTTAAGAAAGATTTTCAAGAAAGACTTGAAGATAAATTTGGAAAGTCTTGGTTTAAAAAAGGTGTTCCTCCGCAAGTAGCTAAAAAAGCGAATGACATAGCATTTGACAAAAACTTGAAAATTGAAAATGAAGAAGATGAAGTAGAGGTTTGGGATTGTTTGACAATTATAGCATATAGGGCAATAGCTTTAAAAAATTGGAGAGATGTTTTTGAAAAACATTACACAAAGCCAACAGAACAGAAAATTAGTGGAGGAAAAGAAGCCAAAACTCAATGGATGGTTAAACTTGAAAAACTGCGAAACGAAAACTTTCATCAATACTCAGTTACAGAGGATGAATTTTCATTTTTAAGTGAGCTACATGATTGGTTAATTAAAAAATAAAAACTTGACAGCACAACAATGGCTATAACTAAGTTATTACTCTCAATTACATCCAACCATGAAAACACCAACCATTAAATTTTTAGGCAGCCTCATTTTATCATTGCAGTTCCTATCCATTGTATCCTGTAATCAAGCAGCAACAGATGACATAGTAATCGCTTATCCAGAGGCGCACTATGAGCAGGCTTTAGATGGTAGGCTTATTCTATTGTTTTCCGAGAATGCAGATACAGAGCCACGTTTTCAGTTACGTGATGATGCCAAAACCTGCCAAGGCTTTGGTATGGATGTAGAGAATTGGGAAAAAGGCAACACCTTAGCGTTTAATCAAGAGGTGTTTGGGTATCCCATTCAAGACTTGCAAGATTTACCTTCTGGAGCGTATTATGTGCAAGCGGTGTTTCATAAATACGAGACCTTTAATCGTGCAGATGGCCATACCGTAAAATTACCAATGGATCGTGGTGAAGGCCAACAATGGAACCGCGCACCAGGTAACCTCTACTCTACACCACAAAAAGTAATTGTAGAAAATGACAAGCTACCAAAACTCGCTATTAACCTCGATCAGAAGATTCCGCCAATCGCAGAGCCAGAAGACAGCAAATACATTAAACACATAAAAATAAAGAGCAAACTCCTTAGTGATTTTTGGGGCCGCGATATGTATTTGGGCGCGCACGTTTTATTACCAGAAGGTTGGGAAGATCATCCAGATGTAAAATATCCTTTGGCCATTATGCATGGGCATTTCCCAAGTGATTTTGGTGGGTTTAGAACAACGCCTCTAGATCCAAACCTCGAGCCAGAATATAGCGAGCGCTTCGATGTGGATGGTTACAATATTATGGTTCAGCAAGAAGCGTATGACTTTTACAAAACATGGACTGGTCCAGATTTCCCGAGAGTTATTGCAATAAAGATTCAGCATCCAACTCCATACTACGATGATTCCTATGCCGTAAACAGTGAAGCACAAGGTCCTTATGGCGATGCTATAACTTATGAGCTTATTCCGCATATCGAGGAACAGTTTAGAGGCATTGGCGAAGGTTGGTCACGTTTTGTCTATGGCGGTAGTACTGGCGGTTGGGAAGCTTTGGCGGTTCAGGTGAAATATCCAAAAGAATATGGGATGTGTTTTGCCGCATGTCCAGATCCTATAGATTTTAGAGCTTATTGCTTGGTAAACATCTACGAGGATAAAAATGCCTATTACAAGGAAGGCACGTTTAAAAAATCATTGGTAGCAGGACATCGCGATTATTTAGGTAATGTAGATGCGTCTTTAAAAGATATGAATTACCGCGAATTGCTTTTAGGTACCAAAGGTCGTTCTGGACAACAATGGGATATTTGGGAAGCTACCTATTCGCCAATAGACGATGAAGGTTATCCAAAACGTATTTGGGATCGTTTATCTGGAGACATCGATAAAGAAGTTGCGGCCTATTGGAAAGAAAACTATGACTTGGCGTATATCTTAAAACGCGATTGGGCCAAACACGGTAAAGATTGGGAGCATAAAATTCACCTGTATTGCGGTGATATGGACAACTACTATCTTAATAATGCGGTGTATTTAGCAGAAGATATCTTATCCGAAACTACAGAACCGTATTACAACGGTGAAGTCGATTATGGCGATCGTGCCGAGCATTGCTGGAACGGCGATCATGAAAACGGAAATCACATAAGCCGACTGCGTTACCATCGTATGTTTATTAAAAAATACGTGGATAGGGTTAGTAAGGTGGCTCCACAAAGTGCGGATTTGACGAGTTGGCTCTATTAATTGCTATACAATTAGAAAACTTGTTTTAGAGTTTTGCTTAATAATCGCATCTTTGCACTATGCGTATAGATATCATTACCGTATTACCAGAATTATTAAAGAGTCCGTTTGAGGCGTCTATCCTAAAACGTGCTATTGAAGCCGATTTGGTAGAGGTACATTTTCATAATCTAAGAGACTACACCAGTGATAACTACAAATCTGTGGACGACTACCAGTTTGGTGGTGGCGCAGGTATGGTGATGCTAATAGAACCGATTGATAAATGTATTTCTGGTTTGCAAGCAGAGCGCAACTATGATGAGATAATCTATATGACACCAGATGGTGAACGTCTCAACCAAAGTATTGCCAATCAAGTCTCGCTAAAAGAGAATATTATTATTCTTTGTGGTCATTATAAAGGCGTAGACCAACGTGTCCGTGATAAGTTTATCACACGTGAGATTTCTATTGGCGATTATGTCCTATCTGGCGGTGAATTGGGTGCTGCGGTGTTATGCGATGCGGTGATACGTTTAATTCCAGGTGTATTAGGAAATGAGACTTCGGCATTGACCGATAGCTTTCAGGATAACCTATTGGCGCCACCAATCTATACACGTCCAAGAGAATATGATGGTATGAAAGTACCGGAAGTATTATTTAGCGGTAATTTTGGAGCCATAGAAAAATGGCGTGAAGAACAAGCCTATGAGCGTACTAAAGAACGCCGACCAGATCTACTTAAGGATGAATGATTAATTATTAGTGTTTAGTAATGTGAATTTTAGAAAATGTTGATACAAATAAACGATTCAACAATTAAACGCATCAACAACTATCAAGCAAAAACTTTTCACTTTATAGGTCCAACTTTAGACTTTATTACTATATTTGCACGCAATTTTGGATTAACCTCTGGCGAGAATCGTGAATGTTGATTTGAAATAACCATTAAACATATATACATGGAGTCTTTAATAAAATTTGTACAAGACGAGTTTGTAACAAGAAAGGATTTACCAGAATTTAGCGCAGGTGACACAATAACTGTGTATTACGAAATTAAAGAAGGTAACAAAACACGTACGCAATTCTTTAGAGGTGTAGTATTACAACGTAAAGGAAGCGGAACTTCAGAAACATTTACTATCCGTAAAATGTCTGGAACAATTGGTGTTGAGCGTATCTTCCCAGTAAACTTACCAGCTTTACAGAAAATCGAAGTAAACAAAAGAGGTAAAGTACGTCGTGCACGTATCTACTACTTTAGAGGCCTTACAGGTAAGAAAGCAAGAATTAAAGAGATTAGAAAATAAGTCTTTAAACTTGCAAAACATATTTAAAAGCTCTGAGAAATCAGGGCTTTTTTTAGTTATGAACTTTTGTTAATAACCTCGGTGCATAAAATGTTGATATCTAAAACCTTAAAAAATTTGGAATTCTTCAATATAAATCTACTTTAGCTAAACAATTAACAACAAACATTGTTTGGTTTTGAAATTAATTTTGAATTTATGTTAAATTGTTACAAAGATGAGTTCTTTGTTTAGTGAGATTCTGGCCAAGAGCGGCGCAAGTCGCGAAAGGTGTAGCTGTGGAAGAAGCGTTGTGTATGCAGCGGCGATGAAATAGCGGTATTTTATCAGAGTGGTCGTTAAGATTAAGCTGTGAAATATTTGAAAGTTTTGAAAATTGATATTCCCTCGAGCAATCGGGATCAGTGAAAGTCAATAACGGTTTACCGAAAAGTAAAAACTGAGTACCGAAACGTCTACTATTACGCAAGTGATTGGAGATTATTAGGTCTCGAACAAGAATCTCGGGAAGTGAGGCGTGTACATGTCAATACATTTTGAAAGTAGATGTTCGCTTCTGATTTAAAGAATAAATTCGAAGTCCGAAAAGGATGAAGACGCAAGTCGATCAGCTGAGTTAGTTAACGCTAAATAGGTTTCGAAAAGTACGCTTTAAAAGAAAGCCATATCACATTAGCTTCGGTTAATAGGTATGGCTTTTTGCTTTTATACACTTATATTAGAGGTAAACCTGCTTTATGTTCTGATGGAAATTCGTCAGTTAGAGTGATTTTTCCAGTCCAAAACTGGAAAAATTGTATCGAAAACAAGAATTTCAACAGAATAAAACCTTATTCTCGATACTTTTTATTTTAGAAAAAACTCGAATTGACGGTTTTTTTCTTTGCAAATACAACGCACATAATGGGTTAGATATAAATTAAAAATGACACATCCATGGCATCTGATTTTTTCACCAATCAATCCTTCAAAAAACAAGACTACACCACTAACCTATTACCAAAAGGCGAATACGACTGTTGCACCTTTATAAACTGTAATTTTGAAAATTCAGAAATCGCCAACATAACCTTTTTAGAATGTGAGTTTATCGATTGTAATCTCAGTAACACTAATATCACGCACACAAAATTTCAAGATGTGGAGTTTAAGAACTGCAAAATGGTTGGGCTTGAATTTCAGAATTTAGATGAGTTTTTACGAAGTTTTAGTTTCACAGAATGTCAATTGGATTATTCAACCTTTATCGAAACCAACATCGATAATACCAAATTCGACAACTGCAAACTCATCGGTGTTGATTTTACTGAAGCTTCAGCAAAGAAGGTGAAGCTTTTAAACTGTAATCTGGCCGATGCCATTTTCTCTAAAACAAATTTGGAACAGGCTGATTTCTATAGTGCTCACAACTATACTATAGAACCTCATAACAATAGACTAACAAAGGCTATTTTTAATATAAATCAGCTTGAAGGTCTATTAAAATCTACTGGAATTATTATAAAACAATGATGTCTAAATTCCGTTGTATATAGGCTTTAACCAAACAATGCTTTTTTGTATATTTGCTCGGCTTAAAAACAAGCTAATTTCACAATAGTTTTTAAATACATTATGACTAAACCTTCTACAATATTTTACACGCTTACTGATGAAGCTCCAGCTTTAGCAACGCGTTCATTTTTACCAATAGTAAAAGCATTTACAAGATCATCTAACATATCTATAGAGACTAAGGATATTTCTCTTGCTGCACGTATTTTATCTGCATTCCCAGAATTCTTATCTGAAGATCAACGTGTTAATGATGCCTTAGCAGAATTAGGGCAATTAGTAAAGCAACCAGAAGCAAACGTCATTAAATTACCTAATATTTCGGCATCAATTCCTCAATTAACTGATGCTATTGAAGAATTGCAAGCCAAAGGATACGCGTTACCAGATTATCCAGATGAGCCAAAATCTGATGAAGAAAAAGCCATCAAGGCGCGTTACGATAAGATTAAAGGTTCTGCAGTAAACCCAGTACTTCGAGAAGGAAACTCGGATAGACGTGCACCAAAGGCTGTTAAGAATTATGCTAAGAAAAACCCACACAGTATGGGCGCTTGGTCTTCTGATTCTAAAACACATGTGGCTACAATGAACCATGGTGATTTTGCGCACAATGAGAAATCCTTTACCGTTTCAGAAGCAACAACAGTCAAAATTGTACATACAGACGCTAATGGTCAGAAAAAGGTATTAAAAGATAACTTAGTATTATTAGCAGGCGAAATCATCGATACTACAGTGATGAGCCGCGCAGCGCTTATTGCTTTTCTTGAAGAGCAAATGCAAGATGCAAAAGACAAAGGCATTTTGTTTTCATTACACATGAAGGCTACAATGATGAAGGTTTCTGACCCAATCATTTTTGGTCATGCCGTTAGAGCATTCTTCAAACCACTATTTGAAAAACATAACGACACCTTTGAAAGTATAGGTGTAGATGTTAATAATGGATTTGGTAACCTCATTGAGAAATTAGAAGAATTACCAGAGGCAAAACGTAAAGAAATTGAAGCTGATATTGCCGCTGCACTTAAGAATGGACCGGATTTAGCTATGGTTAATTCTGATAAAGGCATTACCAACCTTCATGTACCAAGTGATGTCATTATTGATGCATCCATGCCAGCGATGATTCGTACGTCTGGACAAATGTGGAATGCAGAAGGTCAACAACAAGATACGAAAGCCGTAATTCCAGATAGTTCTTACGCTGGTATTTATACAGCAACAATAGATTTTTGCAAAGTACACGGCGCTTTTGATCCAACGACAATGGGAACTGTTCCTAATGTTGGTCTTATGGCTCAGAAAGCTGAAGAATATGGTTCTCACGACAAAACGTTTGAGATTTCGGCAGATGGAACTGTACAGGTTTACGATGCTAATGACACTTTATTAATGAGTCATGATGTAAACGAAGGTGATATTTGGCGTATGTGCCAAACAAAAGATGCGCCAGTACAAGATTGGGTAAAGCTTGCTGTAACTCGTGCAAGAGCATCACAAACTCCTGCTGTTTTCTGGCTTAATGAAGATAGATCGCACGACGCAGAATTGATTAAAAAGGTAAACGCATACTTACCAAACCACGATACAGATGGTTTAGACATTAGAATTTTAGCACCAATCGCAGCGACTGAGTTCACATTGAAGCGTGTTAAAGATGGTTTAGATACCATTTCGGTGACTGGAAACGTATTAAGAGATTACTTGACAGATTTATTCCCGATTTTAGAATTGGGAACAAGTGCTAAGATGTTATCTATAGTACCATTAATGAATGGTGGTGGATTATTTGAAACTGGAGCTGGTGGCTCTGCGCCAAAGCACGTACAACAATTTGTAAAAGAAAATCACCTAAGATGGGATTCATTAGGTGAGTTCTTAGCATTGGCTGTGTCCTTAGAACATTATGGTGATTTTACTGGGAATTCAAAAGCAAAAGTCTTAGCTGAAGCATTAGATGATGCTACCGAAAACTTACTTCAAAATAAAAAAGGACCTTCTCGTAAGGTGAACGAATTGGATAACCGTGGAAGTCACTTCTATCTTTCTTTATATTGGGCAGAAGCTTTAGCCAACCAAGACAAGGATGTGGATTTGAAAGCTGAATTTAGGTCAATCTACAACAAACTAAAAGATAAAGCAGAAGAGATTGTAGACCAATTAAATACGTCTCAAGGTGTTGGTGTTGATATTGATGGGTATTACTACCCGAATGAAGCACTCACCAGCAAAGCCATGAGACCGAACGACTTATTTAATTCTATTTTGAATTAGAAAAAACTAATAACCCTTATTCACCGATATGGGTTTTTTTAGCGTTTAACTTTAGCTTTTCATTAACTTTTAAGGCAGAACTTTTCGTCTGGTTGTTACTTATCTTTGACTATGGCAATGAAAAAGATAGGAATAGCAGTTTTTGCACTGCTATTTTTTAGCACAATCTTCTCTCAGAACAAGTATACCCTAAGCGGATCAATTACTGACAGCAAAACAACCGAAACCTTAATTGGTGTAAATATTATTATACCTGAATTGAAAAATGGTACAGTCACCAACGAATATGGCTTCTACTCCATTACACTTGACGAAGGTATTTACCAAGTTCAGATAAGTTATTTAGGATTTAAAACCATAACTCAGGAAGTAGATTTAACTTCAGATAAGGTACTCAATTTTAAACTCGAGGAATCGGCTGAAAGTCTTGACGAGATTATCATTAAGGAAGATGTCGAAAAACTAAATCTGCGCAAACCACAGATGAGTGTCAATTCGCTTTCTATTAAAACCATAAAGCAACTTCCAGTTGTTCTAGGAGAAGTGGACGTTATAAAATCGATTACACTATTACCAGGTGTTACCAACGCAGGTGAAGGTTCTTCTGGATTTAACGTTCGTGGAGGATCTGCAGATCAGAATTTAATCCTGCTAGATGAGGCTACTATTTTTAATTCGTCACATTTGTTCGGATTCTTTTCAGTTTTTAATCCAGATGCTATAAAAGACATTAAACTTTACAAAGGCGGAATCCCTGCAAAATATGGAGGCCGTGTGGCTTCTGTATTAGACATCTACCAAAAGGAAGGAAATAATGAAGAGTTCCACATGAATGGTGGTATCGGTTTGGTTTCAAGTCGACTCTTATTAGAAGGACCATTAAAAAAAGGCAAAGGTTCATTCTTACTTGGTGGAAGAAGCAGTTATGCGCATTTGTTCTTACCGCTTTTTGATATAAATAGTACCGCTTATTTCTACGACCTTAATACAAAATTGAGCTATCGCCTTAACGATCGTAACAACATCTATTTATCAGGTTACTTCGGTAGAGACGTCTTGAGTTTGGACGACGACTTTAGAAATATATATGGGAATAGTGTCGTAAATTTCAGATGGAATCACTTATTCTCAGACAAGTTGTTTTCAAATCTATCACTCATATATTCAGATTATTATTACGGCCTAACATTGGATTTTGTTGGATTTGATTGGGAATCTGGAATACGCAATTTCAACTTAAAGTATGACCTTAAACACTATATCAGTGATAAGTTTAAGTTAGAATACGGTCTAAACAGTATTTACTACAAATTCAATCCTGGAGAAATTACACCAATTGATGATGAGTCTGGCATCAACCGTGACAAACTCATTGATAAATATGCGTTTGAAAACGCCGTATATCTTGATGCAGAGCATAAATTAACTGATAAATTATCTGTGTCTTATGGAGCAAGGCTAAGTACATTCCACAGATTAGGTCAGGATGAATTAAATGTCTATCAAGACAATAATCCTGTGTTGTTTAACGAAGACTTACAAGTTTATCAGAAGGCAGATCCAATAGAAACAGAAGCCTTCAATAGAAGTGATGTCATTGAATCTTTTGCTAACATAGAACCAAGAGCTTCATTGGCTTACCAGCTTAATGAGTCATCATCTGTAAAAGCGAGTTACAATCGTATGACCCAATACTTGCACTTACTGTCTAACACAAATTCACCAACACCTTTGGATGTTTGGGCACCAAGTGGCAGTTTTATAAAACCTCAAATTTTAGATCAGTTTGCCATAGGCTATTTCAAAAGCTTTAATGACGATGACTATTCGTTAGAAGTGGAAAGTTTTTACAAAAGCATTGACAACAGAATTGACTATATAGATGGTGCGAACCTAATTGCCAATGATGCTATTGAGCAAGTGATACTAAATGGTGAAGTACGTGCCTACGGTATGGAAGTGCTTTTCCGCAAAAATGAAGGTCGACTAAAGGGTTGGCTCGCCTATACACTTTCACGATCTGAGCAACGCACACCAGGACGAACGCCAACAGAAATTGGAATTAATAATGGAGATTGGTACAACACACCTTGGGATAAAACACACGATATTACTCTAACAGCGTCCTATGAACTCAATAAAAAATGGTCATTAAATTCTAACTTCTTGTATCAAACTGGTATTCCTGCAACATTTCCAAATGGGCAATATCAGTTCAACGGTATTACAGTTCCAGTATTTGATGCCAGAAATTCAAGACGCCTAACAGATTATCATCGATTAGATTTGTCCGTGAATTATAATCCAAATCCTGATTCTCAGAAACGATTCAAAGGTGAATTGGTATTTAGTTTATATAATATTTACAATAGACGTAACGCCACCACAATTACATTCCGAGAAAATCGGATGAGTGGCACTAACGAGGCAACGCGCTTAGCAATATTTGGTATTGTACCAGCAGTAACCTACAATTTTAAGTTTTAGAAAATGAAAAAATTATTGATTTTAATATTCTTTATCACATTCATTTCTTGTGAAGATGTGATTGAAATAGACTTAAATGAAGCTCCGCCAAGATTGGTGATAGACGCAGGTATTGGTTGGGTAAAAGGAACTTCTGGTAATAACCAATCCATAAGATTATCCTTGACAGCGCCTTTCTTTGATGAAGATGTTCCTCCAGCGAATGGCGCAACTGTAACAATTACAGATTCCAACGGAAATGTATTTAATTTTCAAGAAGACGGAAATACCGGTATATACAATAACAACACTTTTATTCCTGAAATTGATTTATCCTATACATTAACCATAGAATATAATAACGAAACTTATAGAGCTACTGAAACATTAAAATCTGTTGTCCCTATCGACTTTATTGAGCAAGAAAATGAAGGCGGATTTTTGGGTGAAGACATCGAACTTAAAGCCTTTTATACAGATCCTGCGAATGTTGAAAACTTCTACTTCTTTGAATTCATAAGTGATATTCCATCAATCCCTACATTAGAAGTTTACGAAGATCGCTTTACTGATGGTAACCAAATATTTGGATTTTACACAGATGAAGATTTGGAATCAGGTAATGTCGTAACTATTAGAAATCACGGTGTTTCGGATCAATTCTACGAGTTTATGTTCACGCTTCTATTACAAGGCAGTGATGAAGGTGGTGGTCCATTTGAAACTCAACCTGCAACTGTTCGAGGTAATTGTGTAAATGAAACAAATCCAGATAATTTCCCGTTTGGTTATTTCAGAGTATCCGAAGTTGATGAAGTTATTTACACAGTGCAATAACGTCCATTAAAAATCAATAGCACATAACTAAATTCATTATTTTTATAATATGAATTTTGAGAAAACAACTGAAAAAGATTCTCACTACGACAATCTTGAGACGATGTCTGTGTCCGAGATTATAGGTAATCTTAATAAAGAGGACAAAACGGTTTCTTTGGCGGTAGAAAAGGCTTTACCTCAAATTGAGAGTCTCATAAACCAAGTTGTAATTAAACTAAAAGAAGGAGGACGGCTATTTTATGTTGGTGCTGGAACCAGTGGCCGATTGGGTATACTTGATGCTTCAGAATGTCCGCCAACCTTTGGAGTATCTCATGATTTAGTCATTGGCCTTATTGCTGGTGGAGATAAAGCCATTCGCAAAGCTGTTGAGTTTGCTGAAGATTCCAAAACCCAATGCTGGAAGGATTTAAGCGCATATAATATTTCAGAAAAGGATATTGTTATTGGGATTGCAGCGTCCGGAACAACGCCTTATGTTATACATGGTTTAAAGACCTGCAATACAAATAACATCATCACCGGTTGTATTACCTGCAATAATAATAGTCCTTTATCAAATACTGCCCAATTTCCTATCGAGGTTGTTGTAGGCCCAGAATTTGTCACAGGTAGTTCACGAATGAAAGCAGGAACAGCACAAAAACTTGTCCTAAATATGATTTCTACGACAGCAATGATTCAGTTAGGAAAAGTTAAAGGAAATAAAATGGTGGATATGCAACTTAGCAATGATAAGCTTGTTCATCGTGGCATCAAAATGATTATGCAAGAATTAAATTTATCTTCCAATGAAGCCAGTAAGCTTCTTGATGAATTTGGAAGTGTTAGAAAAGCAATTAATTCCTTCACAAATGGAAAATAGTAATACTGATAAAGAAATATTAGGAAAAGGTATTCGTACAATGCTTGTTTGCCTTTTGTTAATGTATATTGGCCCAACAACTATACATATTGCCTTTTCTAATTCAGAAAAACCACTATATATACCATTGCTTATACTTGGTATTTTACTTTGTCTATGTGCTATATATTGTCTATTTAAAGGTATATCAACTATTATGGAAAGTTTGTTTGGGAAAAGAAAAAACAAGCTTTAAGAATTGTATTCATCCCAACCACAAACAATCTTTGAGTTATTAAAAACAAAAAACCCTCTATCGAATGATAGAGGGTTCTAAAAAAAAGGCGGCGACCTACTCTCCCACAGAAAGCAGTACCATCGGCGCTAACGGGCTTAACTTCTCTGTTCGGAAAGGTAAGAGGTGAGCCCCGTCGCTATAACCACCTTAAATCGTTGACTTAAACTTCTTAGTTTAAGTACTAATGAGTTAACATATTGAAAAGTATACATAATTTAGAATCATAAAAAAACAGCGTACAATAAGCCTACGGGTTATTAGTACTACTCGGCTATGACATTACTGCCTTTACACCTGTAGCCTATCAACGTGGTCATCT
>CBFHYD010000024.1:0-28683 GCA_965659975.1 Winogradskyella sp.
TTTGCCTTATAATTTTATGGCGGAGTCTATTATCTCACAAGTTGGTGAAGGTGCAGGAAACCCACAAACAGATGGCGGCTCACAAAATGAAATGCCACACAAAGGAAAAGTTACTGTTCTGTTTAGAGAATATAAATATCGTGTAGATGCTAATGGCGACGAAATAAGTAGTAATGATGTTTTAACAAAAATTAGAAAGGCAGTTCAAGGCTATCCTGGTGTTTCAGTAATCGTAGACAAAGATCAAAATGGACCTCCAGCTGGCTATGCCATTAATATGGAAATCAAGGGAGACGACTATAATGAGTTACTAGCAGAAGCAGAAAATATTCAGCAATTCATTAATCAAGCTAGTATTCCTGGGATCGAAGAATTAAAGATTGATGTTAACCAAAACAAACCAGAAATGGAGGTTTTTGTAGACCGAAAAAAGGCTGGGAACTTAGGCGTAAGTACAGCAATGATTGGTCGTACTTTAAGACAAGCTATTTACGGATTCGATGCATCAACATATAAAGAAGGAGAAGATGATTATGATATATATGTTCGTTTCAACAATGAGAATAGATATAACGAAAGTGCTTTATTTAATCAGTCAGTAACCTTTAGGGATAATAATGGTAAACTAAAAAAGATACCTATTTCTTCGGTAGTGAATAAGCGTAACATAGCAACATTTAGTTCTATAAAACGTAAAGACTTAAAACGTGTTATTACTGTATATTCAAATGCATTAGAAGGTTATAATGCAACAGAGATCGTTGGAAAAATCACCAACCTAATGACCAACTACAAATTACCACGAGGTGTATCTTATAATTTCACTGGTGAGCAAGAAGAACAAGCTAAAAACATGGCCTTTTTAAGTCGAGCATTAATCTACGCTTTGGCACTCATTCTCTTAGTAATTGTTGCGCAGTTCAACTCAATCAGTAAGCCAATTATAATTTTTGGAGCAATTATTTTGAGTTTTATTGGTGTACTATTCGGTATGGTAATTTTCGGAGATGATTTTGTGATTATCATGACTATGATGGGTATTATCGCACTCGCCGGAATTGTAGTGAACAATGCTATCGTACTCATAGATTATACGCAATTACTAATCGATAGAAAAAAGCTAGAACTTGGCTTACCAGAAGACAGCTTGCTTACTCGCGAAGATTATAGAGATGCTATCGTTGAAGGTGGACGTGCACGTTTAAGACCTGTATTGTTAACGGCAATTACTACCATTTTAGGTTTATTGCCACTTGCTGTTGGTTTTAATATAGATTTCTTCTCTTTATTTACAGAATTTGACCCTAAGATTTACTTCGGTGGAGATAATACTATTTTCTGGAAACCGATGTCATTAACCATAATTTATGGATTAGTTTTTGCGACGTTCTTAACCTTAGTAATTGTACCTGTAATGTTCTATTTATTGAATAGAGCAAAAATCAGATTTGCAACGAACTAATTTTCAAAATATACATCAGAAAAGGCCTCAACAATTGTTGGGGCTTTTTTAATTAAAAATCCTATAAGTTGATTAAATTTGCGGACTTAACTTTTAGATATGTATAGAAGTCATACTTGTGGCGAATTAAGAGCTGCACATAGCAATACAAACGTAACCTTAAGTGGTTGGGTTCAAGGTGTTAGAGACAAAGGATTCATGGTTTATGTGGATCTACGTGATAGATATGGTATTACCCAATTGTACTTTGATGAAGAGCAAACCGCAAAAGATATTTTAGAGAATGCACAAAAATTGGGACGTGAGTTTGTGATTCAAGTTAAGGGAAAAGTTCAAGAACGTGCTTCAAAAAATCCTAATATACCAACTGGAGATATTGAAGTATTGGTTTCAGAATTAAATATCTTAAACAATTCTATTGTACCGCCTTTTACTATTGAAGATACTACAGATGGTGGTGACGATTTACGAATGAAATATCGCTATTTAGATATTCGTCGTAATCCGGTAAAAAACAGTTTAATCTTTAGACATAAGGTTGCGCAAGCCGTAAGAAACTATTTATCGAAAGATGGATTTATAGAAGTAGAGACTCCGTATCTGATTAAATCTACACCAGAAGGTGCACGTGATTTTGTAGTGCCTTCTCGTATGAATGAAGGTCAATTTTACGCTTTACCACAATCGCCACAAACTTTTAAGCAGTTGCTTATGGTTGGTGGTATGGATAAGTACTTTCAGATTGTAAAATGTTTTAGAGATGAAGATTTACGTGCCGACAGACAGCCAGAGTTTACACAAATTGACTGCGAAATGGCATTTGTAGAACAAGAAGATATCCTTAATACGTTTGAAGGTCTAACCCGTCATTTACTTAAAGAAATCAATGGCGTAGAAGTCGATAAATTCCCACGCATGCTCTACGACGATGCCATGCGATTATACGGAAATGATAAGCCAGACATCCGTTTTGGAATGGAGTTTGGCGAATTAAATGAAGTCGCTCAGCATAAAGAATTCAATGTTTTTAATAATGCTGAATTAGTGGTTGGTATTGCAGTGCCTGGTGGAAACACATATACGCGAAAAGAGATTGATAAATTAATCGATTGGGTAAAGCGTCCTCAAGTCGGTGCTTTAGGTATGGTATATTGTCGTTGCAATGAAGATGGCTCTTACAAGTCTTCTGTAGATAAGTTTTACGATCAAGATGATTTGGCAAAATGGGCAGAATTTACCGGAGCAAAAGCTGGTGATTTAATTTGTGTCCTATCGGGAGAAACTAATAAAGTACGTGCCCAATTAAGTGCATTACGAATGGAATTGGCCGAACGTTTAGGTTTACGTAAGCCTGACGAATTTGCACCACTATGGGTAATGGATTTTCCATTATTGGAATGGGATGAAGAAACAGAGCGTTACCATGCAATGCATCATCCATTTACATCTCCAAAACTAGGTCAATTAGAATTATTAGATTCCAAACCAGGTGAAGTCAAGGCTAATGCTTACGATTTAGTATTAAATGGTAATGAAATTGGTGGTGGTTCTATCCGTATTCACGATAAAGCTACACAAGCCATCATGCTAAAACACCTTGGATTCTCCGATGAAGAAGCAAGATCGCAATTCGGTTTTTTAATGGATGCTTTTGAATATGGCGCACCTCCACATGGTGGTATTGCCTTTGGATTGGATAGATTAGTAGCTATACTTGGTGGTCAAGAAACCATTAGAGATTTTATTGCCTTCCCTAAAAATAATTCGGGTCGTGATGTTATGATAGACGCACCTGCTCCAATAGATGAAGAACAATTGGATGAGCTTAATTTGAAGCTTAATCTTAAATCATAAATATTAAAATCCTGCTTCATGCAGGATTTTTTATTAGATTTAATCCATGCCAACTCAATCCAATTTCTTTAAGAAATTACTCATTTGGAGATATAAAAACATCTCTGAAAAGAACTTTATTTTACTATTGAGTTTAAGCATTGGGCTTTTATCTGGTTTAGTCGCTGTGATTATGAAGAATATCACCTATGCTATCGAAGCCTTTTTTGATAGAGGCGCACTACTCTCCGAAAATAGTATTTACTTCATATTACCAGTATTGGGATTATTCTTCGTTTATCTCTTTGTAAAGTACGTTTCAAAGAAACCAAATGAACATGCTATTCCCTCGGTTTTATATGCGTTGTCTAAACAAAATAGTATTCTTAGTCGGCGAAAAATATACTTGCCTTTAATCACAGCGCCGCTAACAGTAGGGTTTGGAGGTTCGGTAGGTTTACTTGGGCCAGCAATTGCTTCGGCATCGGCAATAAGCACCAACTTAGGACAATTACTTCATATAGACCGAAAAACGAGAAGCTTACTCATTGGTTGTGCATCAGCAGGAGCCATTGCTTCAATTTTTAAATCCCCAATTGCCGCTATTATTTTTGCTGTAGAGGTTTTTAGCTTAGACCTAACCTTTGCTTCATTATTGCCATTGCTCATTGCATCAGTTGCCTCGGTTATTACCTCGTATTTCTTTCTGGGAGATAGTGTTTTATTCGACTTTGTGGTTTCAGAAAAATTTCAGATTAAAGATACCTTATTTTATGTTTTTTTGGGTGTTGGTACAGGAACAGCTTCTATATATTTTACCAAAATCTATTTCTTTATAATTCGAATTTTTGAGCGTTTAAAGTCCGCTCGGCATAAACTAATTATCGGTGGTTTGGCCATTGGAATTATGTTGTTTTTTATTCCACCACTTTATGGAGAAGGTTTTGGTTTTATTAATGACTTAATGGCTGGGAATGCCACCAAAGCAATAGGTTCGTCATTATTTGATAATTACTTAGATAACATTTGGGTAGTTATTGGTTTGCTTTTTGGTATTACTATTTTTAAAACCATTGCCATGTCCACAACCATAGCAGCTGGTGATACTGGTGGTATTATAATTCCGTCTTTAGTTACTGGAAGTGCTTTAGGAAATTTAGTAGCGAAGGTTATTAATAATTGTGGTTTGGGATTCAATGTCTCTGAAGCCAACTTTACACTCATCGGAATGGCTGGACTTATTGCTGGTGTACTACATGCACCATTGACTGCCATTTTTTTAATTGCTGAAATTACTGGTGGTTACCAATTGTTTGTCCCTTTAATGATAACAGCATCAATGGCATTTATCATTAATAAAAACTTCCTAAATCATACCATTTACACTAAAGAACTAATTGAAAAAGGTGCTCTATTGACGCAGAATAAAGACCAAAGTGTATTAACACTGATGAAGTTAGATTCCGTCATAGAACAAGATTTTGTTGCGCTCGATCCAGAAATGTCTCTTGGCGATATGCTTAAAAAAGGTGTTGCCAAATCAAGTAGAAATTTATTTCCTGTCATTGATGAAGATCAGAATTTTATGGGTGTGATACTATTGGATGATATTAGAACAGTCATGTTCGATCAATCTCTTTATGAGTCCACGACAGTTGAAACCTTTATGAACAGACCACCAGATATTATCAGTTATGAAAGAGATAATATGAAAACCGTTATGAGAAAATTTCAAGATTCTGGTGCTTGGAACCTACCTGTTATTAAGGACGAAAAGTATTTTGGTTTTGTTTCAAAATCTAAACTATTGACGGCCTATCGAAGGGAATTAATTAATTTTACATCCTAAGACCAAACTATGTCATTTCCATAAATATCACAGATGAAACTCTTAAAAGCCATAACACTTATCGTACTGATTGCATCCTTAACAAGTATTGTATGCGGAAGTTTTATGGAAGTGCCTTATGCTAAAAAGCTAATTGGCTTCGGTGTCTTGGGTATATTTTTCATTGTATTTCCACTATTCTCTTACTACAGATGGAAAGACAAAGACCCAAAAGACTACATGCTTACCAAAGAAAGTTTGGACAAAATGCGTGAAAATCAGAAGCAGGGAAAATACTGAGCTATGCATTAAGAAATTGTAACTTTTTGAAATAAAACAGTTTATTCTGCATTTGCGATTTAAATAACCGTACATTTGTGCTTTAATACTTATTTAATTACAATGACTGGAACAGTTAAATTTTTCAATGATTCCAAAGGTTTTGGATTCATCACTAACGAAGACACAGGAAAAGACATCTTCGTTCATGTATCTAACCTTAATGGTTTAGAACTTCGCGAAGGCGACAAAGTAGAGTACACAGAAGCAGAAGGACGCAAAGGTATGGTAGCAACCGACATCTCTGTCTTATAAGATATATACTTTATTTTTTGATTACAGCGCTCAACCTTTGGTTGGGCGTTTTTTTTTAACTGAGATTTCGTTTTTCTATGAAGAAGCGCTTTAGTAAATGAGAGGCTTCATCTTCTAATACACCGCTAACAATTTCGGTCTTTGGATGTAATTGCGTTCCCATTTTTTTAAATCCTCTTTGCTCATCTGAAGCTCCATAAACTAATTTTGAAATCTGACTCCAATACAGTGCACCTGCACACATTTGGCAAGGTTCTAAGGTTACATACAACGTACAATTATGTAAATACTTACCACCTAGAAAATTAGCCGCCGCAGTAATAGCTTGCATTTCTGCATGTGCCGTGACATCATTCAGTAATTCAGTGAGATTGTGAGAACGTGCAATGATTTGGTTATTAATTACAATCACCGCGCCTACCGGAATTTCTCCTTTATCATAAGCTGCCTCAGCTTCCTGAAGTGCTTTTTTCATAAAGTATGTGTCATCAAAAGGATTGAGCATGGTGTAAAAATAAATAAATCAAACAATAACACTAAAGAAATGATAGGCAATTGTCGTAATTTTACATTGTGCAAAATTCGGTTTTAGAACATATAAATTTCCCAAAAGATTTACGAGAGTTACAAGTGGCCCAATTACCCCAATTAGCTACGGAATTGCGTGAGTTTATCATCAATATAGTCGCCACAAAAGAAGGGCATTTGGGTGCAAGTCTTGGTGTTATTGAATTGACCATTGCCTTGCATTACGTTTTTAATACGCCAGAGGATTTATTGGTTTGGGATGTCGGACATCAAGCTTATGGGCATAAGATTTTAACCGGTCGAAAAGATGTATTCGATACAAACCGTCAACTTGGTGGTATTAGCGGATTCCCGAAACGCGATGAAAGTACCTACGATACATTTGGTGTTGGGCATTCTTCTACAGCAATTTCTGCTGCTTTAGGTATGGCATTAGCCTCGTCACTTAATGGCGATTTAGATAAACAACATATTGCAGTAATTGGTGATGCTTCCATAGCAAGCGGAATGGCTTTTGAAGGCCTTAATCATGCTGGAGTTACAGATGCTAATCTTTTAGTAATACTTAATGATAATGCTATTGGTATAGACCCAAGCGTTGGTGCTTTGAAACAATATTTAACCAACGTTAAAAAAGGCACGCAAAAACAGGATAATATTTTTGAAGCGCTCAATTTTGAGTATTCTGGACCAATCGATGGTCATGATTTACCTAAACTTATTTCAGAATTAGAGCGATTAAAGTCCATAAAAGGCCCAAAATTTTTGCACGTCATAACAACAAAAGGAAAAGGTCTAAAACAAGCCGAGCAAGATCAAGTAAAATATCACGCACCAGGGAAATTCGATGCAAAAACAGGAGAATTATTATCTAAATCCAATACAGAAGTAGCGCCCAAATTTCAGGATGTGTTTGGAGAAACGATTGTAGAACTCGCAGAGAATAACAAAAACATAATTGGAATAACACCTGCAATGCCAACAGGAAGTTCTCTTAAGTTTATGATGGAAGCTATTCCAGAACGCGCCTTTGATGTTGGTATAGCCGAGCAACATGCGGTGACCTTAGCTGCTGGTATGGCAACGCAAGGTTTAATTCCGTTCTGTAATATCTATTCTACATTCTTGCAACGTGCTTACGACCAGGTCATACATGATGTAGCTTTACAAAATCTTCCTGTTATTTTTTGTTTGGACAGAGCAGGTTTAGTTGGCGAAGATGGTGCCACGCATCATGGTGTTTTTGATTTAGCGTATTTGAGATGTATACCAAATCTCGTCATTTTTGCACCTCGCAATGCTATTGAACTCCGGAATATCATGTATACCGTACAAAAAGGAATTGATTATCCTATCGCCATTCGTTATCCAAGAGGTAGATGCCAGTTACTCGATTGGAGAAAACCATTTGATACTATAGAAAAAGGTAAAGGTGTTGTTCTTAAAGAAGGTAAAGATGTAGCTGTATTAACGATTGGAACAACTGCTAATACCGTGACCAAGGTTATCGAAAGTGACATTAAATTTTCAGAAGTTGGTCACTACGATATGCGTTTTGTAAAACCTTTGGATGGAGATTTACTCAAAATCTTATTTAAAAAATATAAGGTTATAATAAGCATAGAAGATGGTACAATCGTTGGTGGCTTTGGGAGCGCTATTTTAGAATTTGCAAATTCTAATAACTTTAATAATTCCATTCACGTAATGGGTATTAAAGATGAGTTCACAGAACATGGTTCGGTTAGTCAATTAAAAGCCATCAATGGCATTGACGAACAACGTCTGAAAGACAAATTAGAGGAATTACTCTTCAGTCTCTAAATCTAAGGTTGCTAAATTCGATGAATTTGATGTTTCTACATCTGCTTTTAACTCTACAGAGTTAATCGCATTCGACTTAACGTTGTGTGAAATGTCATCTATGACCAACAAACATGCAACAACTGCAAAGAAAATAACAAAGGCGCTAAGTATATTATTTTTCATAATTAGGTAGATTTGGTGATTAGGACTTCAAAGTAAATAAAAATATCGGTGAATAACATATTTTATCGATTATGTGTAATATTAAATCCTATATGACTGTATATCATTTACTTAGAGATGTTGGCTCCGTTGATTCTTTGATATAAGGTCATCGCATTAGAATCCGAAAGTTTAGAAACGAAAAGACACACTTCCATAATAGACTCATAAAGTGATTTTTGGTGCAATGAAACTGTTTCAGGCAAGGTTTTTAAAATCAACTCATCGTAATCAATCAAGTTGTTTTCGAATGAACTATGCGCAACCTTGACATATGTTCCAAGTAATCCTTCTAAAACTCTGTAGCCAGCAATTTCTTTATTTATCACTTCTGCAGATTGGTAGACATTTTTGATACTTATATTTATGATATCTTTTATTTGAGCTTTGTAGTTACACACATCCAAAAGTCCAGTTTCAAAATCTCCGTTAAGAATCGCTTCTTCATTATCCATAAAAATTGACACCGCCTCATTAATCAACGTATTAATTGCCAACGCACGTAGGTAACTAACACGATCTTTTTTTGTAGTTAAGGCATTATATTTTTGAGTATTTATGGTGTTTTTCACTAATTTTATCAAATATTCTAAAGCATATTCCTCATCAATGAGACCCAAATTAATACCATCTTCAAAATCAATTATAGTATAGCAAATGTCATCTGCGGCCTCTACTAAATATGCCAAAGGATGTCTTGCAAAACTAATGTTTCCCTTATCTCTAATTTTAAGTCCTAACTCCAAGGCAACTTCTTTGAACAAAGCTTCTTCACTCTGAAAAAATCCATATTTCTTATCCGCAATATGTGAAGTTGGCTTTTTTGGTAGTGATGCTTTTGGGTATTTCATAAACGCACCTAATGTCGCGTAGCTCAATCGAAGACCACCTTCTCTACCGATACGGCTTTCGGTTAAGATTTTAAAACCATTTGCATTCCCTTCAAAATCGCATAAATCTTGGTATTGTTTGTCAGTCAATTGATCTTTAATTTTTTGGCCTATACCATCTTTAAAAAATGAACCAATTGCCTTTTCGCCAGAATGCCCAAATGGAGGATTTCCAATATCATGAGCCAGAGCCGCTGCAGCTACAATAGCTCCAAAGTCATTGTATTGATACCCATGAATATTCTTTAGATGCGGATGTCTTTCTAACACCAACTTACCAACTTGACGCCCAAGAGAGCGACCCACAACACTAACCTCAAGACTATGTGTTAATCTCGTATGCGCAAAATCAGTCTTGGATAATGGAATAACTTGTGTTTTGTCTTGTAGACTTCTAAATTCTGAAGAAAAAATAATACGGTCATAGTCTACATCAAAACCCAAACGGGTTTCATCCTGTTCTTTTCTTAATCGTTTGTGCGAATCTCCATAGCGTCTTAGCGACAAAAGCTGTTCCCAATTCATAGGTCAATTTTAAGACTACCAATATATACAAATACGCAATTAAGACCTTGTCTTTTTATTTATAGTTGATAACAATTCTAATGTTAACAAATTATTGTGTGGTGGTAATATCCCATAATATTAAGCTAACGCTAAAGTAACCTTTTCATCACTAAACGATAATTATTGATTAACACAAAAAGTAGGAAAGTGCTATTTCTTTGCATCATCAATTTTTTTGAAAAACTAATGAGATATATAACTAATATTTTAGCCTTATTATTCACCGTAGTTTGTATCGCACAAGAAACTACAGGGTCGATAGCAGGAAAACTAACGGATAAAGAATTTAATAACGAACCTCTTCCTTTTGCCAATGTTCTAATTAAAGGAACTACTACAGGTACAACTTCTGATGTGGATGGTTTGTATGAAATTAAAGATTTAGCCCCAGGAAGTTATACTGTAATATTTAGTTTTGTTGGTTACAAAACTGTTGAGTTACCAGCAGAAGTCGTCGCTGGTAAGGTTACAACTATCAATGTTCCAATGGGTGCAAGTGCTGCATCCTTAGATGAGATTGTAATAAAAACTACAGCGCGTAAAGAAAGCGAAGCGGCGTTGCTCTTAGATATGAAAAAAGCTACTGAAATAAAGCAAAGTATCGGAGCACAAGAATTAGCGCGTAAGGGTAAAGGTGATGCCGCTGAAGCAATTGCTGCAATATCAGGTGTTTCAAGGCAAGAAGGATCAAGTAATGTATTTGTTCGTGGTTTAGGTGATCGTTATCTGAATACGACAATGAACGGTTTAACATTACCTTCTAATGACATTAATAAAAAGAACATTGATTTAGATTTATTCTCCACAGATATTATAGAAAATGTATCAATAAGTAAGGCCTACTCATCTCGTTTTTATGGAGATTTCTCTGCAGGTAATGTAGATGTGACATCTAAAGATTATACTGGTAAAGGGTTTTTTGACTTTTTCGTTGGGTCGACAGTAAATGCTACTGCCGTAGATAAATCATTTGTAAAAAATGAAGGTACAAGTTACTTTGGTTTTTATAACAGATATGACAACAATCCTTTTGCAGTTGTGCTATCTCATGGAGTTGATCCAGAAAGTGCTTCTTCCCCTATAAACATAAACTTTGGTGGTTCATTCGGTAAGTCTTTTGATTTCGAAAACGGAAGCCGTTTAAGTATTTATGGTACTGGATCATTTGAAAATGGTTATGAATACAGAAGAGGAGTAAACGCTAACTACACAAACGTTGAACAGAAAGCTTTTGATGATGCTGAAGAGTTTGAGTATTCTACTAAAACCACAGCGATGGTTAGTGCTAATTTCAAATTAGACAATACACACTCCTTCAAATTCAACTCTTTATTCATTAATAATTCAACAGATCGCGTTGGTTATTTTGGTATCGACGGTGGTGGTCGTAATCGTGATGCATTCTTAGATACAGATCAGGGATTCTATCAGATGAACGTACAGTTCAACCAAAATCTTATTTATGTTAACCAGTTGTTAGGTCGTCATAGATTTGAAAAATGGGATATTGACTGGGGATTTGGTTACAATAATGTGAAAGCTCATGAGCCAGATCGTAAAAGAATTACTTTAGAAAATTATCAGTTCTTTTTGGATAATGATCCTAACACAAACGCAAGTTTCTATAACAACGTAGTTTATGATAACCAACGTTATTTCCAAGATATTCATGATGAGGAATACAACTCAAGATTAAATGCTGGCTTTGATGCTTCAGAAACTATAAAGTTCAATTTCGGATTTAATGGAAGACTAAAGGAAAGACGTTTTGAAAATATTCGTTATGGATATGATTTAGCAAACCCGAATACATCTGTTGCAGATGTTAATGATATCAATTCTATCTTATCACTTCAAAATCTAAATATTACACCGAATACAGGCGGTCTTTACCAGCTTCAAGTATTTAATTCTTTACCTGGACAGAGTTTTGTAAATAGACCTGGATTACCAGAGAACAGTTATAATGGTGAATTAGAGATATTTGCTCCTTACGCAAATGCTGAAATCAAATCTAAGGATGAGAAATGGTTAATTGCACCTGGTGTACGTGCAGAATTTATTGACCAATCTATTAGTTATGATGTAATTAACTTAGGAACTTTGGGTGTTAACTCTGTATCAGCATCAGAAACAGTATTCTTACCAAGTTTAAGTTTAAGATATGCACTTAATGACGATATGAATTTACGTGCATCTGCCAGTCAAACCATATCACTTCCAGAATTTAAAGAAGTTGCACCATTTGTTTATGAAGGTGTATCACAACGTTTAGGTGGTAACCCAGATTTATTAGGGCGTACTGCAGATGTTTCTTACACAAACGTGGAAGATGTGTCCTATTCTGAAATTATAAACTTAGACCTTAAATATGAATGGTTTGTGTCGCCTAACGAACTTATTTCTTTAGGAGGTTTCTATAAAAGAATTTCAAACCCGGTTAACCAAGTTATTGCATTCGACGCTACTGGGACACAGCGTTACTTTAGAACAGGTGAAAAGGCTCAAGTATTTGGTATAGAGGCAGAAATAAGAAAAAACATCTTAATGCATGACGATGACGAAACAAAATTAGCTGCCGGAGTTAATGCGACATATATGGATACAAGACAGGACTTGTATGATGTTATCATAGGAACCTACAATGTAAGTTTTGAAAACGACGAAGAAGAGCTACAAGGAGCATCGCCATTTATCATCAATGCAGATATTAGTTACTCACCAAAAATCGGAAACTTTGAACCTCAAGCGAACTTAGTATTCTCATACTTCGCAGATCGTATTGACGCTTTAGGTTCTGGACAAACGGGCAACGTTATCGAAAGAGGTATTCCAACATTAGATTTTATTCTAAGAGGTCAGTTAAGTGAAAAATTAGATTTCACATTTGGAGTAAGTAATATCCTTAACCCAACTTTTCAATATTTCAGAGAAGCGACTGTTGGAGATGTATTAGTAACATCTGCTAATGGTAAAGACGTAACAAATTACAAACGGGGAATCACATCAGGATTCTCATTAAAATACAAATTTTAAAAACAATTAAACAACGATTAAATTCCAAAAACAAATGAAAAATAATCTATTATCTTGCTTAGCAGTATTAGGACTTTTGTTAAGCTCATGCACATCGGATGACACTGCGGATATTGTTATCAATGACAATAGTGTTACAAACAACAACAACAATAATGGTGGTGGAAACACAAATGCTCCACAATCCATTTTCTTATCAGGATTGTATACAGAAGATCTTGTATTAGATGCTAATAATTCATACAAAGTTAATGGCTCTATGATTATGGCAGAAGGTACGACTTTAACAATACCTGCTGGTATGACTATCGAAGCTTTAGCTGCAGGTTCTGACGTTTACGTAGCAATTTCTCAAGGTGCATCTATCGAGGCTATTGGTACAGCTGACAACCCAATTGTATTCACTTCTGACGCTTCTGCTCCAGCAGCTGGAGATTGGGGTGGTTTAATCTTATTAGGAGAAGCGCCAATTAACTCTGTATCTGGTGCGGCAACTGCAACATCAGAAATTGCAAGTTTACCATATGGAGGTAACAATCCAACAGATAGTTCAGGTACATTAAGATATGTACGTGTGCAATACTCTGGTGGATCTGCAGATGGACAATCAGAGAACAATGGTATTTCTTTCTACGGAGTGGGTAGTGGTACTAACGTAGATTACATCCAAGTATTCGAAGGAAAAGATGACGGTGTTGAGTTCTTTGGTGGAACTGTAAACGCAAGTTTTGTATCTGTAATTAACTCAGAAGATGATTCTATCGACTGGACAGAAGGGTGGTCAGGAACAATCACTAACGCTTATGTAGAGCACGGTGCTGATCATGACAAAGGTATCGAAGCTGATGGATACAATACTGATATCGGTAACAACTCAAGCCCAATCTTTTGGTCTAACCCTACAATAAACAACTTAACTATTGTAGGTAACGGTTCTGGTACTGGAAACGAAGCTATTCGTTTAAGAGCTGGTACTCAAGGTACATTTAACAATGTTGAAATCGTAGGTTTCGCAGAAGGTTTTGACCTTGACGGCGATGCTGGTGCAACAAGTGACAACCCAACAGGTACTCATGTATTAAATGGTGACTTGACTGTTACTGATGTATTATTTACAGATGTTACTTTACAAGTAAAGAATGATACTGGTGAGACATTTATGGACTCAGATTTCTTATCTGGTGTTGGTAATGGAACTGGAACAGACTACGCTACTTGGGGTGCTGGCTGGACAGTTGGTAACTAAGACATTATAACAGTTCTAAATTTGAGTTAGTAGAACATGTTTAATAAAAAAAGCATCCATTTAAATGGATGCTTTTTTTATTTGTTGAGAGGTCAATAGTTACTTATTTATAGCAACTCTTGTTTTATTGGTCCATTCACTGACTCCTGCTATTGCGTTGTTAGAATAATCTACTTCTCTTAAAACATCATTACTCCAATAGAACCACTTACCTACTTTTTTACCTTCATCGTATTTTGCAGATACAATTTTATTGCCTTCTTGACAGTAACTAAACCACTCACCATGAAGCTTACCTTCTTTAGTGTAGTATCCCGTTTGGCTCACTTGACCGTTGTCATGATAATATACGACTTCTATTAAATCCTTTTCTTTATCTAATGTTAGGGTTCTTTCTTTTTGGGCATAGGTAAAACCAACACTCAACATCACTAAAATTGCTACAATCTTCTTCATAATATTTGGGCTTTATTAATATTTATGAAACAAACTTAACGTTAATTTTACATTTAAGCAAATTTTGCGTAACATTATATTAACATTAAATTCCTATATATCTGTTTTTCAGTTGTTTAAATTTTATAAATGAGTTAACATTAGGCTTTAAGACGTTACGACTTATATAATGCAATTACTATTCAACTACAATTTATGTAGCTTAACTTATATCATAACAATTTGGTAACATTAGCTTCAACATAAAATCTGACATTTGTTTTGCATTTTAACTAACTAAATGGAAAACCTATATATCTACATGCTAGCGGCGCTGGCATTCCTTGCAGTTGCAGATTTGGTGGTTGGCGTGAGTAACGACGCAGTTAATTTTTTAAACTCTGCTATTGGTTCTAAAGCCGTTTCTTTTAAAACTATAATGATTGTTGCCAGTATTGGAGTTGCTGTAGGTGCACTGACTTCGAGTGGTATGATGGAAGTAGCTCGGAAAGGTATTTTCAATCCTGGTGAATTTATGTTCAATGAGATAATGGTCATTTTTATGGCGGTTATGCTTACCGATATTCTCCTACTCGATTTTTTCAACACCTTGGGTTTACCGACGTCTACAACAGTATCCATTGTTTTTGAACTTTTAGGTGCTTCAGTAGCTGTGGCGTTAATTAAAATTTATGCAGACGGTAGTGGACAAAATATTACCAACTTATCGGATTATATAAATAATTCTAAAGCTATAGAAATTATATTAGGGATATTACTGTCGGTTGTCGTGGCCTTTACTATCGGGGCGATTATTCAATATGTTTCTCGTGTCCTATTATCCTTTAAGTTTCAAGAAAAACCGACATGGTACAGTGCTGTTTTTAGTGGTTTTGCTGTGACATCTATTATGTATTTTATCATTGTAAAAGGGCTTAAAAACGCTACTTTTTTACCACTAAATTTAAAAGACTTTTTAAGTACCAATCCTATGGCTTTTATAGGAATTAGCTTCTTGGTTTTTACAGTATTGTCATATTTGTTAGTCAAGATTTTTAATGCAAAAATCTATACCATCATTATTATTGTTGGAACTTTTGCCTTAGCTGTTGCTTTCGCGGGTAATGATCTGGTAAACTTTATTGGTGTGCCAATTGCAGCCTGGAATTCATATGAGGTATGGTCTAAAACTGGTGTTGCAGCCTCAGATTATGCAATGGTTGCATTAGGCGAGCCTGTACAAACAGAACCTTATTTATTATTAATCGCTGGCTTGATAATGGTACTCACTTTATGGTTTTCAAGTAAAGCAAAGGCGGTTGTAAAAACATCTGTAGATCTATCACGACAAGATGAAGGTAAAGAGCGTTTTCAACCTAATTTCTTATCCAGAAATATTGTAAGGCTAACCATTGCTTTATCAGAACGCATTGATACTATTTTACCAGATTCTTATAAATCATGGGCAGAAAAGCAATACATCAAACCTGTCTCTGTTTTAAAAGCACAAGACACCCCAGCTTTTGACTTGGTCAGAGCCTCTGTGAATCTTATGGTCGCGAGTGTATTAATTTCAATCGCCACATCAATGAAGCTTCCGCTTTCAACAACATATGTCACTTTCATGGTGGCAATGGGAACATCTCTCGCGGATCGTGCTTGGGGAAGTGAAAGTGCCGTTTATCGTGTAGCTGGAGTACTTAATGTTATTGGTGGTTGGTTTATGACAGCCTTTAGTGCGTTTATTGCAGCTTCAATAATGGCAGTAATCCTATATTATGGTAAAGGTTATGCTTTAACATGGCTTTTAATTCTTGCTATTTTGTTATTGGGAAAAAACTACCTTTCGCATCGTAAAAAATATCAAGTTCAAAAAGAAGAAGATAAGCTCGAAAAATACGAGAGTAGCTCGACTCAAGGTGTGATCTTAGAAAGTGCAGACACAATCGCTAAGGTGGTTAAACGTGGTAATCGCATATATACTTCTGCCATCAATGGCTTAGCAACTCAAGACTTGCCTTCATTAAAGAAGAATAAAAAGCAAATTGAAAAGCTGTCTGATGAAACTGAAGAACTAAAAGACAACGTCTTTTATTTCATTAAAAACCTTGAAGAACCTAGTGTTAATGCCAGTAATTTTTATCTCGATATTTTAGGTTATTTAGAAGACATAACACAGTCTTTAGAGTACATCTCTAAGGTGAGTCATAAGCATGTTAATAATAACCATAAAAAACTAAAGTTCAGCCAAATTAAAGAGCTCAAAGACTTGGATGAAAAACTTGAAACTTTGTTTTTAACAACGCAAAGTGCTTTTGAAACAAGATCTTTTGATAAGATTGGGGAATTATTAAGCCAGAAAAATCTTATGTTCAATCTTGTTAAAGCAAAAATTCAAAAACAAGTTGAACGCACACGTAATGAAGAATCGAGTCCAAAAAATACAACGCTCTACTTCAATTTATTATTAGAGACTAAGGATTTATTAACGGCAATTATGAACTTACTCGAAGAGTATTTTAACTCACACGATAGTTCTGTAGAACCCTTAAAGTTACCGAATCAGGAATAGTTTATAACACTGGTGCTGAGTGCTTGTTTTTGTTGTAACTTGATGAAAATTCAAATACAATGAAAATTATTTATGCCTTATTATTTATCGTTTTTCTAATTCCACTTAATGCTCAACAACTTACTGGGCAAGAACTATTAGAAAAATCCATCTCTTATCACGATCCTAATAACAACTGGCCAAGCTTTAAGGATAGTTTTCAGGTTACAATGACTACGCCTAATCAAAGTCCCAGAGTTAGTGATATAACCATTAATTTACCTGCTGAAAATTTTAGTCTAACAGCTGTAAGAGATTCAATTACTCAAGGATATACACTAAACAAAAATACTTGCATACTTCATTACAACAATAAGGAGCTAAGCAAGGAAGAAGCCAAAAGCAAAAACATGCCGTGTGAACGTGCGACCCTCTATAAAAACTACTATACTTATTTATATGGATTACCTATGAAGCTAAAAGATGATGGCACTAACATAGATCCTAAAGTAGGATATAAAAAATTTAAAGGTAAAGACTATTTGGTGCTTAAAGCTACTTATGATAAAGACGTTGGTTCGGATGTTTGGTACTTCTATTTTAATCCTACAACGTATGCGATGGAAACCTATCAGTTTTTTAAAACAGATGAAAATGGAGCCTTGATGGAAGATACTGGAGAATACATCTTACTTACTGAAGAAGAAAACGTAAATGGTATAAAAATGCCCAAGGTCAGAAAATGGTACTATAATAAAGATGATGGGTATTTAGGCACTGATGTTTTGAGTTCGAAGAATTGAAATTTTCACGCTTCATTTTGTTTAACAATCTTGGATTAAAAACAACCATATAAATTTTACTTTTTTAAAAACCGTTCACCAATAAAATTCGATCTAAAAAGTCAATACATTTTTCCCAATTTGCATTTTTCAGTCAGAATTTTTTTTCCAAAATTGAACTTTTCGTCAAAAAGTATTGTTCATTTTTAATGAATTTTTGACCTCATTTTTGACCTCATCCCTTTATTCATCATCTATTAAATTAATGTTAATAAAACTGTTGAGAACGTATGTCAATTTTTATAAAATTATTGGATAAAAATCCAATCTTTACAATTCCGGTGTCAATCCAAACTTTATAATTATGACAAAAATTGATTACGTAGTCAAAAGGGACTTCTCGACTAAAAAATTTGAGCTAGACAAAATAACAACAGCTATTTTCAAGGCTATGAGTGCTGTAGGAGAAGGCACACAAGAGGATGCGCAAAACGTTGCTCTTGAGGTATTTACATCGCTTTCTGAGCGTAAAAAAATCGACGCAGATTACATCCCTACGATAGAAGAAATTCAAGATTTTGTTGAGACAAAATTAATGGAATCAGGCGCCCTGAAAGCGGCTAAAGCCTACATTATATATAGAGATCAGCAAGCTCAAAAACGCAAGTCAGATATTTTTGAAAAGCGTATTAATTTGAAGCCATATGAGTACCCACAATTGTACGAATATGTACCTGCAATTCGTCATTCATACTGGATACATTCGGAGTTTAGTTTTACAAGTGACATACAAGATTATAAGTCTGGCCTAAACACTGCAGAGAAATCTGCAATAAAAAACACAATGCTAGCGATTTCGCAAATCGAGGTTGCAGTAAAAAGTTTTTGGGGAGACATTTATCAACGAATGCCTAAACCAGAAATCGGATCTGTAGGAGCTACTTTTGCAGAGAGTGAAGTACGTCATGCAGATGCCTATTCTCACTTGTTAGAAATTTTAGGTCTTAATAAAGAATTTGAAGAGTTAAAACGCAAGCCTGTTATTATGAAACGTGTGCAGTACTTAGAAAAAGCACTACGTAATAGTAAAAGTCAAGAATTACAGGAATTCTCAGAATCGGTGTTACTTTTCTCTGTGTTTATTGAGCATGTATCTCTGTTTTCTCAGTTCCTCATAATTATGGCTTTTAACAAGCATAAGAATATGCTTAAAGGAATTTCTAATGTTGTTGAGGCTACATCTAAAGAAGAGCAAATCCATGGTGACTTTGGTATTGACCTTATTAAAATTTTAAAGGATGAAAGACCTGAATGGTTTACTCAAGAATTTAACGAGGCTATAAAAGGAATGTGTTTAGATGCTATGGAAGCAGAAAGCGAAATTGTAGACTGGATTTTTGAAGATGGCGAGCTTGATTTCCTTCCTAAGGATGTTGTTATCGAATTCATCAAAAACAGATTTAACCGTTCGTTAGAAAGTATAGGAGTAGAAAAAATCTTTAATGTAGATGAAGCACTTGTGGCTCAAACTGAATGGTTCGATGATGAGATCATTGGAACCAAACATGGAGATTTCTTCGTAAAACGCTCAATCAACTACAGTAAAAAAACCCAAAGTTTCTCTGGAGACGACCTATTTTAATCCATTAACTACCAAAACTAATATAGACCCATGCAAGAAAAAACCATCCATGACAATCAAATAAAGGAAACTGCAGCAGACGCATTAAGCCAAGCGCGTAAAACAGCATTAAAACAGACTAAGCAATTACCATTAGGCAACTTCGATTGGCTTAATGAGAACAGTCGTAAATTTTTAGGTGCAGGTTATCTTATAGAAGGTGTAACGGCAGAAGAACGAATTCGTGAAGTTGCAGATCGAGCAGAACAAATTCTAAAAATCCCAGGATTTTCAGATAAGTTTTATACGTATATGTCACATGGTTTCTATTCGTTAGCCTCTCCTGTTTGGTCTAATTTTGGTAAAGAGCGTGGATTACCAATTAGTTGTTTTGGATCTCACATTGATGATGATATGGGTAATATTCTTTATACCCAATCAGAAGTTGGAATGATGTCTAAACTTGGTGGTGGTACTTCTGGTTATTTTGGTAATATACGTCATAGAGGTGCGGCAGTAAAAAACAATGGAGAAGCATCAGGTGCTGTACACATTATGCAGTTATTTGAGTCTATGGTAGATGTTGTTAGCCAAGGTTCTGTAAGACGTGGTCGTTTTTCACCTTATTTACCTGTAGAGCATCCAGATATCGAAGAATTCTTAGAAATCGGTACTGAAGGTAATCCAATACAACAGTTAACTCATGGTGTAACTGTAGGTAACGAGTGGATGGAAGAAATGATTGCTGGTGATGCCGAAAAACGTAGTATTTGGGCAAAGGTCTTACAACGACGTGGCGAAATGGGTTATCCATACATTTTCTTTAATGACAATGCTAATAATGGAGCAGCTGATGTTTACCAAGATAAAAAGCATAAGATACATGCAAGTAACCTTTGTACAGAAATCATGTTACCATCTAACGATGAGTGGTCTTTTGTATGTGTATTATCGAGTATCAACCTTTTACACTCCGATAAGTGGAAAGATACAGATGCAGTTGAAACTATGGTGTTCTTCTTAGATGCGGTTATCACCGAATTCTTAGATAAATTAGAAGTATACCGTGATTCTGACGATAGAGAAGACAGACAAACCTTCTTATTCATGGAGCGTGCCTATAACTTCGCAAAAGAAAATCGTGCTTTAGGAATGGGTGTTTTAGGGTGGCACTCTCTACTACAGTCTAAGATGTTAGCTTTTGACAGTCAAGAGGCATTCAACCTAAACAGTACTATTTTTAGAGAAGTAAAAGAGCGTTCGGTTGCGGCTTCTGAAGATTTAGCACAACGTTTTGGTGAGCCAAAAGTATTACAAGGTTATGGACGTAGAAATGCAACGCTTAATGCTATTGCACCAACAACATCGTCTGCATTTATCCTTGGTCAAGTATCACAAGGTATAGAGCCTATTTGGTCTAATATTTACGTAAAGGATATTGCCAAATTAAAAACGACGATCAAAAACCCATTCTTACAAGAATTGTTAGCTGAGAAAGGAAAAGACACTACAGAAGTATGGCATAGCATCCGCGATCGCGATGGATCTGTTCAGCATCTAGATTTTCTTACTGAAAACGAAAAAGCTGTGTTTAAAACATATCCAGAACTTGATCAGATGGATATTATTTATCAGGCTGCAAACAGACAAAATCATATCGATCAAGGTCAGTCATTAAACATAATAGTTCATCCTGATATGCCTGTAAAAGAAATTAATAAAATTCATGTGACTGCATGGAAACTTGGTTTAAAATCCCTTTATTATCAGCATAGTATGAATGCTGCACAGAAATTTAAACAAAAGAAAAGCTGCGAAAGCTGCGAAGGATAATAATTAATAAGTGTTAATAAAAAACCAGCTCAATTGAGCTGGTTTTTTTGAATTATCTAATGATTAAGACTTGATTTTATTGGCTACAGTTTCTAACTCCGCATACCAATCTTCCCCAAATTTTCTGATCAGGGCTTCTTTTACAAACTTGTAGATTGGAACTTGGAGTTCCTTACCAAGCGAGCAAGCATCATCACAAATTTCCCACTTATCATAATTCACCGCTGAAAATTCAGAATAGTCTTTTACTCTTATTGGATATAAGTGACAAGAAACAGGCTTTTTCCAATTTATTACACCTTGGTTATAAGCTTCTTCAATACCGCAAAGCGCTGTCTTTTTCTCATCGAAAATGAGGTATGCACAATCTGCACCATTGATAAGTGGTGTTTCTAAATCACCAAAAGCTGTTATGATAGAAGTTCCATGTTTCTCAATGACTGCAATACCTTCTTTTCGTAAAAAGGGTTTTACCTTGGGATAGATTTCCTCAAGTATTTTTACCTCTTCCTCATCTAACGGCGCGCCTGCATCACCATCGATACAACATGCACCCTTGCAAGCGGATAAATTACAGACAAAATCTTTTTCAATTATGTCTTCAGACACTATTGTTTTCCCAAGCTGAAACATAGCGCAAAAATAAGTTTTGAAATTAAAAGTTTACTATATTTTAATACTGAAAATCAGTAATAAAAGTCGAAATTTGCGGCGAATTTGCCCATGATGGGCATCTAGTATTATTAAATTTTAGTTTTATTACAATTAGAGCTTTACAATATGGAATTCAACTTTAAAGAAATATTTACAGCATTTATGGTGCTTTTTGCCGTGATAGATATCATTGGTAATATTCCCATTATTATAGATCTACGCAAAAAAGTTGGTCATATACAAAGTGAGAAAGCCTCTCTCATTGCAGGTGTGATAATGGTCGTTTTTTTATTTGTTGGTGAGCGCTTATTAAGTTTCATAGGTGTAGATGTGAACTCCTTTGCCGTGGCAGGTGCATTCATTCTGTTTTTTATAGCCATAGAGATGATTCTTGGCATCACACTTTATAAAGAAGAGGAAAGTAATGCAATTACAGCCTCAGTATTTCCTTTGGCCTTTCCGCTTATAGCAGGGCCTGGAAGCTTAACTACACTACTATCCTTACGTGCAGAATTCGCTATAGAAAATATTATTTGTGCGGTGATATTAAATGTAGTCTTCATTTATCTTGTTCTTAAAACCTCATCTCGAATAGAGCGTTTCATAGGTCCAAATGGTATTCGTATAATAAGAAAAGTTTTTGGCGTAATTTTGTTAGCAATCGCAGTGAAGCTATTCGCAGCTAATGTCAAAATTTTATTTACATAAACATGAAGTACTTTATTCCAATCGCAACGATAATCGCCATAGCTTTAGTCATTTTTAACGCTACAAAATTGAATTTTGATGCATTACTTCAAGGAGAAAGTGCAACAGCAGTAATGACCATTTTTGCTGGTTTATGCGCTATCCTTTTGCTTCAAATTTTTAGAATGTCTAAAAAGATTGAAAAAATCGATAAATCAAGAAACAAATAATGTTTGATGCCTTAATTATTGGTGGTGGTGCAGCAGGCATGTCTTGTGCTATAGTACTAGGTTCGGCAAAGAACAAAGAATTTGCCAAAGCTAAAAAGGTGGGTCTAATCGCACATCAAAAAACATCTCATCTTCAGAATGCCTTATTCAATAATGTTTTAGGCTTAGAACCAGGAACATTAGGAAGCGATATTTTAGAGAATGGTAAAGCCCAGTTGGATATATTATATCCCGATGTTATTCAGATTGAGAAAGAGAAAGTATCATCTGTTCAAAACCTAAAGAACCACTTTAAAATTACAACCAATAAAAATAGTTATACAGCTAAAGTTGTGGTCATAGCAGTTGGCTACACCAACCTATTAACTATAAAAGGTTTAGACAAATTTATTGAACCTCACCCAAAAGCTAATATTGAAAAAGATAGGATTTGGCTTAAAAACGAAGACCATTTAATGGAAGATGGATTGTATGTCGCTGGCACTTTAGCTGGGCACAGAAGTCAATTTGCAATTGCCTCAGGCAGTGGTGCGGCAGTGGCCACGGATATCCTTTCAATTTGGAATAATGGTAAGCATACTAAGATTCACGATAAAGTTACTTAGTCTTCTTCTGGGTTATTCGTTTGATGAAAATTCTTCTTGACTTAGAAGAATGACTTCATCAATCATAATATCATGTCTGTTTATGATTTCTTCAAAAGCATTATCATCATAAAGCTGGCGTGCTAATGTAGCTTTGATTAAAACTTTTATGGCCGAATTGAATGCTACAAAACTTATGTTAGTTCTTTCTCTAAGATTAACATAATCCTGAAACCGAACTACAATATCATCGCTAACCGAAAAGTTCTCTATGAAATCTCTTTTGGATACACCATCATAAATTGCCCGATTTCTATCCAATTCTTCAAAAACAAAAAATCCAAAATGTCCTGAACGTCGCAAATAATTTATCGTCTCATTATCAAATGAGCGATCTATCGGCACAAAAACATCAGGAATAATTCCACCACCACCATAAACAACTTTACCGTTTGGTGTAGTGAATTTCAAGGAATCTTCAATTTTAATGTTCTCTGAATTCAACAATTCACCATTACTTTGGCGCTTGTAATAATCGCGATAGTAAGCATTGCTCTTTCCATTGAGATATGGTCGTTGAATAGAGCGTCCTGTAGGTGTATAATATCTTGAAACCGTTAATCTGACTGCACTTCCATCTCCTAAAGCCATTTCGCGCTGTACAAGTCCTTTTCCGTAGGATCTGCGACCAATGATTGTTCCCTTATCATTATCTTGTAAAGCACCTGCAATAACTTCGCTCGCAGAGGCAGAACTTTCGTTTAATAGAATGTAGATCTCTCCTTCTTCAAAATCTCCTCTACTGGTTGCAAATGCATTCTCGCGCTTTCCTTTTTTATTCTCAGTAAAGAAAATAAGTTTGTCATCTTCCAAAAACTCATCTGCAATACGTTCAGTAATTCCTAAAAATCCGCCAGGATTATCTCTTAAATCCAATGCTAACTTAGTTGCTCCTTTGTCTTGCAATCTATCCAAAGCCGTTTTAAACTCTTTATAAGACGATTCAGCAAACCTATTCATCTTTATATAGCCAACTTGATCTGTGAGCATGTAGGACGCTTCTACACTTTTAATTGGAATATTATTTCGTTTTACTTTGATGTCGAGAAATTCTTTAGTTTCTGGTCGGTAGACTCGAAGGTTAACCTTGGTACCTTTCTCTCCTTTGAGTTTTTTCCCAATAGAATCAATATTAAAATTTTTCCCATACAGCGAATCGCCATCAGCAAGTAAAATACGGTCACCGCCTCTGATTCCGGCTCTAAAACTTGGTCCACCTTCTGTTGGCTTAATTACTGCTAAACTGTCTTTATATGGATAATAGTTGATACCGATACCCACAAAATCACCGCGCATATTATCAGTGACGCGTTGCAAATCTTTTTTTGGGATGTATACGGAATGTGGATCGAGATTATCTAAAATTCCATTGACGGTTACGTCTACAATACTGTCAGTATTAATCTCCTCGACATATTCGTAATCGATGTAATCGATAAGTCTATTTAACTTATCTTTTTTGCTATTAGATGTAAATAATCTATCAGAAGTATCTGTAAAGTTTAATTTCCCACCAATAAAAATACCTATTGCAATTGCAACACCAATAATTAATGGAATATACTTCTTAGACTTAGACATATTAAGCTTCGATTTCTTCTATATAATCAATTTTCACGCCAGCTTTCTTTAAAAACTTTAATCCAGAATCATCTTTGTAAGCTCTTGAATATACTACGCGAACAATTCCTGCTTGATGTATAAGCTTACTACATTCTGTACAAGGGGACAATGTAATATAAAGTGTAGCACCTTTGCACGATTGTGTAGATGATGCTACTTTTAGAATGGCGTTCGCTTCGGCATGCAAAACATACCATTTGGTGTAACCTTCTTCGTCCTCACAACAATTTTCGAAACCTGTTGGTGTCCCATTATAGCCATCAGAAATAATCATGCGATCTTTCACAATAATGGCACCAACCTGTTTGCGTTTACAATGCGATAATTTTCCCCATTCTGTAGCCATGCGTAAATAGGCTTTATCGTAGCGTAATTGCTTGGCTTCTTGAGACATTAATAATAAAAAATTAAGGTTATAACGAATATAATGGCTCTACATTATACGAGCAATGTACTGCCGTTAAAGTTTTATGAAAGTTTATTTTAGAAAATATTATTCTCCATTAAAATGGGTAGGACCAATCCCACAACGATAGAAGAAAGTACCAATACCCAATCACGCTTCGACAATCTAAAAATCGTTTGGCACAAAAATCCTAAAAATAGAATTACAAATACTACAATAACCTGAGCTAACTCTATTCCCAAGGCAAAGGCTAATAATGCCAAAGGTTTATTTTCTTCATCACCAAAGACCATAGTAAACTCTCGCGCAAAGCCTAAGCCGTGTATTATACCGAAAAACAAGGCTGCGAAGAAAAGTAAACTAATCAGTTTATGTTTCTGTTCTCCACCAGTATAGATATTAAAAACTGCGGCTATTAAAATGGTTACTGGAATCAAAAATTCTACCTTAGAGCCATTTATAGATACATAATCATATGCTGCTAAAACTAATGATAAGGTATGACCCAAAGTAAATAATGATACAAGAACTAAGACACGCTTCCAATCTTTGAACAAATAAGGTACTGCCAGAACCATTAAGAATAACACATGATCATATCCGTTTATATCCAATACATGATTAAGTCCGTATTTTAGGTTGAATAAGAAGTCGCTCATAAGTGTAGTAAATTATTAGTCCTCTAAATTAATCTAATTAGTGACTTTTGACCAAACTTTTAATACTTAAGACAACAAAAAATCCGCAACCATTAGATTCTAATGTGTTACGGATTTAATCTGTACACCCCATTGAGCTATTTTCAAAGCAAACGCTAGAACTTTTAGATAACTTTTTGGAAAGGGTCTGGGAATTTACACTAAAAGCAAGCATAAGAAAAAAAAGAGGTAATGAAATTTTGATTCTTTCGCGGTTTAAAAAAGCTTTTTTCATAATTAAAATGTATTTGGTTTAATAATCAGGACAGCCAAAACAATCGCGGTCGTTTCCAAAGTCATACGATATGGAAAGTTCATAAACGCCACCTGTCCTGCCGATGTCTGTAATGTTAAAATCGTACGAATATCCAAATTTAAAGCCTTCCCATTCCATACCCATAAAGGCATTTATAGATGTTAAAAAATGACTATTTGGATTTGTTTTTATTGGATTGGTAGCCGCCAAGACCGCAAACGAAAACCGGTTGTAATCTACTCGGGCACCCAGATCCAATCTGTTGTATTCGCCTTGCATCATGGCATTGCCCAGAGCATAAACCATAGCCTCACTGCGATATCCTGTAGGGATGTTTACAGAAGCGTGCAAGGACATAAACATATCCAAAGCTTCTTCACCTTCGTAGGTCATGCTAATATTGGGCTTGTTAAGGTGTTTTAAGGTAAAACCCACCCAAGAGTTTTCGTTATAGAACATCATGGACGAACTAAAATCAAAAAACAATCTGTTCTCATTTAGATTAATAGGATCCGAACTGGTAGGATTGATTATGCCTTGATAAAGGTTAATTTGATCCTCCAGTAAAAGATTCTGAAAACCAAAATCTTTAGAGCCCAATCCAAACGACAAACTCGGTCTAAAATACCACTCGTTGGAAATTTGAAGTTCATGCGCATAATTGATATTTACTTGAGTAAAATTATAACGCGTCGAGGTTTCCTTATGGTTGAGAACACTTACGCCCAAACCACAATTAATTTCCTCAAACCAATTGTCTACAAATGCAAATTGTGAATTAATACTGAAATTGAGCCCAGGCCATTGCGTTCTGTGTATGATTCCTGCTCTTGTAGTTTTCTTTCCACCCGTAAAGCTGGAGCTTAATGTTTCGGGAATCATAAAGAACTGTGTAAACACTGGGTCTTGGGCCCTCCCTTTAATGGAAAATAAAAAGAGTACGATTATTAATGTCTTTTTCATATTGTATTATTTTATTAAAGTAATTGGACCGTTTAATTCAATGGTTTCACCTCTGTATGTTGTAGCCTCTACAACAATAATGTAATTTCCATTTTCGGCTGGATTTCCGTTAATGGTCCCATCCCAACCAACTATTGTATCGTTTTCTCCAACTTCAACATACAATAATGAGCCCCAAGTATCGTAAATGGACATCTTAACCTGCTCCATGCACAATGAGACTGGCCTTATGGTATCATTTACACCATCACCATTTGGGGTAAACGCATTAGGGATGACTATATCGTAGCCTTTGGTTATTTCAATAACTTCAGAATAGGTTTCTGTACACCCATATGGATATTCCACGGTCAATTCTACCTGATATGTGCCTATTTCATTGTAAACATGCGTTGGATTTTCTTCTCCTACAACATCCATAGACCCATCTCCAAAATCCCATGTAAGATTTACAACATCGCCTGTAGATTCATTGAAGAATGAAATCGGTTCTTCAAAACTCAACACATCACAAATTATGCTATTAGGTGAGGTATAACTAAATGCTGCGTCCCCAATTTCTGGTAAGTCTACAACTACATCCACCTCTATTGGTGGACAGCCATTGGCTAAGCTTTCCTGGTCGTGTATGTAAGCTGTATAGGTTCCCGATACTGTGGTTTCCATACATTGTGGGTTTATCGGATCGCACACTTCTCCGCCAGACCATGAAAATTCATAAGGCGGCGTACCTCCCGTAACAAATACATAATTGGTTTGCGTAATGGTGTTGGTACTACAATCGGCATTGATGTTACTGGTTATGTAGGCATCAATAGCAGGCGGTCTGGTTAAGGTGATATTGGTAGCCCCATTACTTGTACAACCGTTGGCATCAGTCACATCAATAGTATAATCGCCTGCCGATAAGTTTTCCAAACACCAGGATCCATTACCATAGTCTGTCCATCCTGTTCCAACAGGGAACGGATTGGCGCCACCAGTTATGGTAATGCAAATACTACCATTAGTATAGCTCCAATCTGTTGAACAGGTTGGATTTGTAGTGGAATCGATTGTGTAGAGCAAGGCATCTGGCTCATCAATAGTAATGGCGTTGGAGTAACTACAACCATTAGCATCTGTTACAGTGTAATTATAATTACCGGCAAATACGTTTATATTGCCAACTCCTGTATAAGGAGGCGTGCCTCCTGTTGCTGTTATTGTCACAATACCAGAATCACCATGGCATAAAATTGGACTCGTTACAGCCGCGTTTACTGTTAATGCCGTTGGTTCTACCACT
>CBFHYD010000025.1:0-27463 GCA_965659975.1 Winogradskyella sp.
AGAATTAAAATCAAATCAAGTTGAAGGTCGCTTGTGTATTAAGTTTCCTTGGCCGTCAATGGCACGCACTATTTGGGGCAACCATCAGCGCTATAAAGACACCTATTTTTCAACCTTTGATAATATGTATTTCACGGGTGATGGTGCCTTACGAGATGAAGTCGGTTATTACAGAATAACCGGTCGTGTGGACGATGTTATTATAGTTTCGGGTCATAATTTAGGTACTGCACCAATTGAAGATGCCATTAATGAACATCAAGCTGTAGCCGAATCTGCTATAGTTGGTTTTCCGCATGATGTAAAAGGAAATGCTTTATATGGTTATGTAACACTTAAGACAACAAGTGAGAATCGTAATGTCGATAATGTTAGAAAAGAGATTAATCAATTGATATCTGACCGAATTGGACCAATTGCCAAGCTGGATAAAATTCAGTTTACAGAAGGATTACCAAAAACACGTTCAGGAAAAATTATGCGACGTATTCTAAGAAAAATTGCATCAAATGAAACTGATAATTTAGGAGATACAAGTACTTTGCTAAATCCAGAAGTTGTCCAAAGTATAATAGACTACAAGCTTTAAGATATGGCAATTCCAAAGCATAAAGAGGAATTGATAAAAGCCATTGAAATCATTTATGCTAAACTGAAGTTTGAATTAGACACTATTCCAGCTGAACTAACAACAAAACTTGAGCTTGAAGGTCACGCCAAAGGTACAATGATGAGTGTTTCTAATTTGGTTGCTTATCTCTTGGGTTGGGGCGAATTGGTCCTGAAATGGCATTGTTTAAAAGATGCTGACCAGCACGTTGATTTCCCCGAAACAGGCTTCAAGTGGAACGAATTAGGAAAACTTGCTCAAAAGTTCTACAACGATTATGAGCATTTAAAATATAAAGATTTGTGTTATCAATTAGATGGAGTAGTAGCTAAGATTATGATTATAATCCAAAATACTACCAACGCAGATCTTTATGAAAAACCTTGGTATGATAGGTGGCCAAAAGGTAAAATGATTCAGCTTAATACTTCGTCACCCTATAAAAATGCAAGATCACGTATCAGAAAATGGAAAAAACTTATTCTATTAAATGATAAAGCTTTATTATTTTCACAGTAAATTTAAAATTCATGCTTAAAGCAGTCTTATTTGATATGGATGGTGTAATAGTAGACACCGAACCATTGCATCGCAAAGCATATTTTAAAATGTTTTCTGATGTGAATATTTCCGTAAATGAAGATTTATATACATCATTTACAGGGCAATCAACCATAAATATTTGTAAGCGATTGGTGAGTCATTTTAATTTAACTTATACGCCACAGTATCTCATGAAGCTGAAACGTATGCATTTTAAATATTTGTTTGAGAATGACACGGATTTACAACTGATTCCTGGTGTTTTGGAATTAATAAAAGATTATCATCGAGATAATGTAAAACTAGTAGTAGCCTCATCGGCATCTATGCTAAATATCAATCGTATTTTTAGTCGTTTTGATTTGGATCAATTCTTTATGGGAAAATTTAGTGGTGCTGATTTAAAGGAATCTAAACCTCATCCAGAAATTTTTCTTAAATCTGCAGCGCATACTGGTTGTCTCAAGTCCCAATGTATAGTTGTTGAAGATTCCACCAATGGTATCAATGCAGCGCATGCAGCAGGTATTTTTTGTGTTGCTTTTAAAAGTGAACATTCAACTGGGCAAGATTACTCTAAGGCTAATATGATAATTTCGGATTATAAAGAAATTAGTTATTCTAAAGTGAATACTATAATCTAAATGATTCAAAAGGTTATTTAATTATCATCGTTATCTTTCTTTCTCTTTCTATTCTTACGACGTTTCTTCTTGACTTCATTTTCTTCAAAATCACCATTTAAGAAATCATCAAGTTTCTTATTGTCACTATCCGACATTAATGATTTTAATTCTCTGAAATGCTCTCGCTTAAACATATCAAAAGCATCTTTTCGCTCAGCTGAACTACCAAATAGTATCTTTGTAAATTCTGTGATTTTCACGAAATAATCATCAATGGCTTGTTTCGCTATTTCTTTTTGAAATTCATCGGCTTCTAAGGTGGATAAGAAGTTTACCACAAATTCTTGACGACGCTCCAATGCTCTTTTCTCGGCAGCTTCTTTTTGGCTTTCACTGGGTGGTGCTTGTGGTTGACGGTTAAATCTGTTTTGTCTTTGCCCCATAAACTGTGCCGAAACACTTGCAGTCATGAGTAAGGTCAGAACTAAGATTATTGCTTTTTTCATTTTCTAAATAATGGTTTTTATATGTTCTGCTGGTCTTCCTATCACAGCTTTATCTTTATTAATAATTATAGGCCGTTCAATAAGTTTAGGGTTTTTCACCATTGCATTGATAATTTGCACATGACTTAACTCTTTTCCCTTATAATCACTTTTCCAGATTCCTTCATTCTTTCGAACTAATTCTATGGGCTCGATTTCCAATTTACCAATAATTTCTATTAGTTGTTCCTCAGATATCCTATTTTCAAGATAATTAATGACCTCAAATTCCTTGCCAGATTCTTCTAAAACCGATAATCCTTCTCTGGATTTTCGGCATCTTGGGTTATGTAAAATTTGTATCATAATTAAAATTTTTTAGTCTTCACTTTTTTGCCCCATCATCATTAAATACTCTTTTAGAAAGGCTTCAATATTACCATCCATTACCGCATCTACATTTCCAGTTTCGTAAGACGTGCGCACGTCTTTAACCAATTTATACGGATGCATAACATAGTTTCGTATTTGGCTTCCCCACTCAATTTTCATTTTTTCGGCTTCGATATCTTCACGTTGGGATATACGTTTTTGAAGCTCAATTTCATAGAGCTGAGACTTCAGCATTTGTAAAGCTCTTGCTCTGTTGTCATGCTGTGAACGTGTCTCAGAACATTGAATTTGAATACCTGTTGGTTTATGTGAAAGCTGCACTTTTGTTTCAACCTTATTAACGTTTTGACCACCAGCACCGCTACTTCGTGCTGTAGTAATTTCTATATCGGCAGGATTTATTTCTACCTCAATAGTGTCATCTACTAAAGGATATACATAAACAGATGCAAAACTTGTATGTCGTTTTGCGTTGCTATCAAATGGTGAAATACGTACCAAACGGTGAACACCATTTTCGCCTTTAAGCCAACCAAAGGCATAAGGACCTTCAATCTCTAATGTTACGGTTTTTATACCAGCAACATCACCTTCTTGTAGATTGAGTTCTTTGATTTTAAAACCACTACGTTCAGCATATATTACATACATACGCATAAGCATGCTTGCCCAATCGCAACTCTCAGTTCCTCCAGCACCAGCTGTAATTTGTAGTACGGCACTGAGACTATCACCTTCCTCAGAGAGCATGTTTTTAAATTCTAATTTTCCTATGGCATCTTTTGCTGCCTCAAAGCGTGTTTCGACATTTTCTGCAGTGGCTTCATCTTCTTTGTAATACTCGTAGATCACCTCTAAGTCATCAAAGAAAGTTTTGGCTTTGTCAAAATCTTGTACCCAGCTTTTCTTTTCATTAATGGAACGCATAACGGCTTGTGCTTTTTTTGAGTCATTCCAGAAATTAGGATCGAATGTTTGCTCTTCTTCGTTAGCAATTTCGATGAGTTTGGCATCTAAGTCAAAGATACTGTCTCAGTGTATCGAGACGGGAATTAAGTGATTTTATTTGATCTGAAGTTATCATTAAAAATTCAATTTCTGCAAATATATAGTTATGTGCTAAAGTGCGTCATATTCTTAAAGAAATTTTTAGATTTTCCGTAGTTTTATAACTTATAAACTATTGACTCATGCGAATTAAAATTCAACATCTGGTTATCATTCTAATTTCTTTTGCTTTACAAGCTCAAGTGACCACTAAAAAGAATTTGAAGTCTTATCAAGGCTATTTTGATTTCTATTATGAAGAATCAACTGATAAAGTTTTTCTTAAGGTTGAAAACTTAAATGATGAATTTCTATATGTGAATTCATTGGCATCTGGAGTTGGAAGCAATGATATCGGTTTAGATCGTGGTCAACTGGGTAATGAACGTGTTGTTTATTTTGAAAAAGCAGGTAATAAATTATTATTGGTTCAACCAAATCTGATGTACCGTGCAAACACTGATAATGCATTAGAACGTAAGAGCATAGAACAGGCTTTTGCTAAATCCGTATTATTTGGCTTTAAGATTCTTGAAGAAAAAGAAGGTAACTACTATGTGGATTTTACACCTTTTTTAATGCAAGATGCGCATAACGTATCAGGTGCACTCAAACGCAGAGGAGAAGGTACTTACAAAATTGACTTATCGAAAAGTGCTCTTTCACTGGATAGAACAAAGTCCTTTCCGAAAAATTCAGAGTTTGAAGCGCTCTTGACCTTCAAAGGACAACCAACTGGAAGAAATTTAAGAACCGTAGCCCCAACATCAACCTTGGTTACTGTAATTCAGCATCATTCCTTTGTGGAATTACCTGATGATAATTACAAACCAAGAGCTTTTGATACGCGAAGCGGCGCCATTTCCATGAGCTATATGGATTATGCGACTCCAATTCAAGACCGTATTAAAAAGCGATTTATCATTCGTCATCGTTTAGAGAAAAAAGACCCTAAAGCAAAAATTAGTGAAGCAAAAGAACCGATTATCTATTATTTAGATCCCGGAACACCAGAACCTGTGCGTTCGGCTTTATTAGATGGTGCACGTTGGTGGAATGAAGCTTATGAAGCTATTGGCTACAAAAATGCATTTCAAGTGGAGATGCTTCCAAAGGATGCCGATCCAATGGATTGTAGATATAATGTTATTCAATGGGTGCATCGTAGTACACGAGGTTGGAGTTATGGTGGTAGTGTTGTCGATCCAAGAACTGGCGAAATCATAAAAGGACATGTGAGCTTAGGTAGTTTACGTATTCGACAGGATTTTATGATTGCTCAAGCCCTAATGAATAAGCCTTTTGCTGAGCGCGATGACAATTTCCAACCGATGTTGGACATGGCCTTGGCCAGAATTAGACAATTAAGTGCACATGAAGTTGGACATACCATTGGATTTGCACATAATTTCGCGGCAAGTACAAATAATAGAGCTTCGGTGATGGATTATCCACATCCTAAAATTGTGATGAAAAATGGAGAAATTGATTTCAGTGAAGCCTATGATACGGGAATCGGTGAATGGGATAAAGTAACAGTAGCCTACAGTTATTCTGAATTTGACTCGACAGTAGATGAGACATCTGAATTAAACAAAATTTTAGACGACGCGTATGGAAATGGCTTAAGATTTATAACCGATAGCGATGCGAGAGCTACTGGAGGTGCACATGCATTAGCACACCTTTGGGATAATGGTAGCACTGCTGCAGAAGAGTTAGAGAATGTTTTGAATGTTAGAAAAAAAGCCATTGAAAACTTTTCGACTGACAATTTTAGAACTAATGAACCATACTCTGTTTTAGAGGATGTATTTGTACCGCTTTATTTTTACCATCGCTATCAAGTCGAAGCTGCAACAAAGGTCATTGGTGGTTTGGATTATAATTATGCTGTAAAAGGAGATAAGAGTTTTACTACCAAACCAATCGATGTAAAGACTCAGAAACAAACATTACAATCTATATTAATGACTTTGAATGCATCTAATTTGGCAATTCCAAAAAATAAGTTGGAACTTTTTCCACCAAGAGCGTTTGGTTATGGACGATCGCGTGAGTCATTCTCTTCAAAGACAGGTGTTGTCTTCGATCCATTAAGTGCTGCAAATACGGCAAGTGACATGACGTTGAAGTTTTTATTGCATCCTGAACGCGCGAATAGATTGGTATTGCAAAAGAGTTTGAATGATAAACAAATTGGATTGAAAGAAGTAATAGATGCAGTCATTGAAAATGGATTTAAAAAAGATAATTCAAATCCATATCATAATGAGATTCAACACCAAATTAATGCCAATAGCCTGAAGTATATTATGAATTTGGCGGTTAATGATAAATCCTATTTGCAAACAAAAGCCATCGCAAATAAGATCTTATTGGAATTATCTCAGAAGTTCTTGTCTAAGGATGCAATGCATATCCAATATGGGATGATGATTAAAGAGTTTTTTGAACATCCTGAAAAATTCAAAATAGAATCTGCGCCAAAAATTCCTGATGGCTCGCCTATAGGAATGGATACGTGTAGTTATAATACAGAACTGTCAGTTCGAGCGGAGTCGAGAACGAATTAAATAAAAAATTATTAATAAGATACTGAAACAAGTTCAGCATGACAATAGATTTAAGAAGTGACACCGTAACAAAACCAACTAAAGGCATGCTTGATGCCATGCTTTCTGCAAATGTTGGTGATGATGTATATAAAGAAGATCCAAGCATAAACGCACTTGAGGAAAGATTAGCAGATATGTTTGGCATGGACGAAGCTTTATACTTCCCAACTGGTAGTATGGCAAACCAAGGTGCTCTAAAATTGCATACCAATCCTGGAGAACAAGTAATTTGCGATAAATATGCACACATCTATAATTACGAAGGTGGTGGTGCGTCCTTTAATAGTGGAATTTCATGCAAGTTGATCGATGGTCATCGTGGAATGTTCACAGCAGACCAAGCCAAATCTTCGATTAATCCGCCTGATTTTTACCATAGTCCATTAACCTCATTAATTGCTGTAGAGAATACAACCAATAAAGGTGGAGGTGCATGTTGGGATTTTAATGAACTCAAAACTATTGAAAAGGTAGCACGAGAAAACAACTTAGGGTATCACTTAGATGGCGCAAGATTATGGAATGCAATGGTGGAAAAAGACCATTCTCCTCGAGAGTTTGGTGCTTTATTCGACACCATTTCGGTATGTTTAAGTAAAGGTTTGGGTTGTCCGATGGGATCGGTTCTTATTGGTAACAAAGAGTTAATGCAAAATGCCATTCGCGTACGAAAGATTTTGGGTGGTGGTATGCGCCAAGTTGGATTTATGGCAGCGGCTGGATTGTATGCCTTAGAACATCATATTGATAGATTAGAAGAGGATCACAAAAAAGCAAAAGAAATAGGAGAAGTGTTAGCTAATAATGATTCAATTGCTAAAGTCGAGCCTATTGAGACCAACATAATTATTTTTGAGCTAAAGTCTCATATTGACGAAACTGCATTTCTTCAAAAACTTGCTGACCAGAATATCAAAATCATTGGTATGGGCAGCAATAAGCTTCGTATGGTCACACATTTGGATTATACAGATGAAATGCATGACAATTTGTTGAGTATTATATCTAACCTCTAAAGTCCAGGTATATTTGGCATTCCTTCTTTAGCTACTGCTGCTAATTCGGTTTCCTTAACTGTTGTAGCACGTTCTATGGCTTTGTTAAGTGTTAGTATCAGGTAATCTTCCAACATCTCCTTGTCTTCCAATAATTCATCACTAATTTCTAAAGACTTTATGGTTCGATTGGCAGTAATTGTAACCTTGAGTTTACCATCATTACTCGCTTCGTCTAACAACACAGAATGTAAACGTTCTTTGGTTTCTTCAACTTTCTTTTGGGCTTCTTTTAGTTTATTCATCATTCCCATCATATCTCCAAACATATCTTACAGAATTTTAATTTATACAATGCAAAATTAGTAAATTGCGCGTTCTCATAACTGATCGAAATGATAAAATCATCCGAAATTTTTCCACCTGCTGCAAAAAAATTACCGACTGAACTCGAAGCACATAAAGACGTTCGTATTGACGATTATTTTTGGATGAAAGACAGAGAAAATCCTGAGGTCATCAATTACCTAAACGAGGAAAATAGATATTGTGATGCAATGATGGCGCACACCAAGGCTTTTCAGAAGGATTTATTTGAAGAAATGAAAGGTCGAATCAAGGAAGATGACCAGTCGGTACCATACAAATACAATGGTTATTGGTACATAACACGTTATGAAAAAGGAAAAAATTACCCAATTTACACGCGTAAAAAAGAGACCTTAGAAGCAGAAGAGGAGCTTTTGTTTAATTGTAATGAAATGGCAGAAGGCCGGAGCTACTTTAAATTGGTTGGAATTTCAATAAGCCCAGATAACAAAAAAGTATCGTTTGGTATCGATTTAACAGGAAGACGGAACTATACCATCCATGTTAAAAATTTAGAAACAGGTGAGCTTTATTCTGACGAAATATCACATACCACGGGATCCTCGAGTTGGGCAAATGATAATACAACCTTATTTTATACCAAAAAGGACGAAAGTACTTTAAGATCATACAGAATATACAGACATAAGATGGGAGCATCTAATGATGAGCTAATTTTTGAAGAAGCCGATGATACATTTGGAGTTGCGGTTTATAAATCCAAATCTCGGAAATACATCATTATCGCCTGCTATAGTATATTAACCAACGAATATCATGTTTTAAATGCTAATCAACCTAATGGTAAATTTAGGCGCTTTAGTCCAAGAATCCGCGGATTGGAATACAGCATAGCACATTACGACGAGCATTTTTACATTTTAACCAATAAGGATAAGGCGAGCAATTTCAAACTAATGAAAACGCCAGAAAGCCAAACAGAAATTGAAAATTGGACTGATGTAATAAAACACCGTGAGCATACTTTACTGGACAACATCGATATATTTAAAGACTATTTGGTACTTAACGAGCGTAACAACGGGCTAAATAAAATAAGAATTATGCGTTGGGATGGCAATGCAGATTATTACTTGCCATTCACGTCAGAAACATACACAACATTCACTACAACAAATATTGATTTTAATACTGAAATACTTAGGTATAGTTATAATTCTATGACAACACCAGCTTCAGTCATTGATTTTAATATGCGTACAAAAACCAAAAAGGTTTTAAAGGAGCAGCAAGTTTTAGACGCTAATTTCGACAAGTCTAACTATGTCGAAGAACGTGTTTGGGCAACCGCCGAAGATGGTACTAAAATCCCAATGTCTGTTGTTTATAAAAAAGGAATAAAGATGGATGGTACAAATCCATTGCTTCAGTATGCCTATGGTTCCTATGGATCTACTGTCGACCCTTATTTTTCTTCTATTCGTTTGACTTTATTGGATCGTGGTTTTATTTATGTAATTGCTCATATTAGAGGAAGCGAGTATTTAGGTCGAAATTGGTACGAAAACGGCAAACTTTTGCAGAAGAAAAATACATTTAGCGATTTTATTGCCTGCTCGGTACATTTAATAAAGCAAAAATACACGTCCTCAAAGCATTTATATGCCATGGGTGGAAGTGCAGGTGGATTGCTTATGGGTGTTATTATCAATGAAGCACCAGGTTTGTATAATGGTGTTATCGCGGCAGTTCCATTTGTATATGTTATTACTACGATGTTAGATGACTCAATCCCACTAACGACAGGAGAATATGACGAATGGGGAAATCCAAATGACAAGCTATATTATGAGTATATGAAGTCTTATTCACCTTATGATAATGTTACAAAACAAGAGTATCCACATATGTTAGTAACTGCAGGACTTCATGATTCTCAGGTGCAATATTGGGAACCTGCAAAATGGGTGGCAAAATTACGAGTTTACAAAACAGACGATAACAAGTTGCTACTCAAAACTAATATGGATGCTGGTCATGGTGGTGCATCAGGTCGATTCGAATCCTTAAAAGAAGACGCTGAAGAATTTGCTTTCCTTTTTGATTTGGAAGGAATTAGCGCCTAATCCAAAAAAATATCGTAGATTTGCATGGTTTTAGGTAACATTTTTTATATTGTTATTTGTAAATTGTTATTATGACTAAAAGTAAACACGTTTATGACAATGTACTTCAACTCATAGGAAGTACGCCTCTAATTAAATTAAACAAGGTTACTAAAGGTTTCGACGGTATTTTTTTTGCTAAAGTTGAAGCATTTAATCCAGGTCACTCCTCAAAAGATCGAATTGCATTACATATAATTGAAGAAGCTGAACGTAAGGGTATTTTAAAACCTGGCGATACAATTATTGAAACTACATCTGGAAACACCGGATTTAGTATTGCCATGGTAAGTATTATAAAAGGATACGAATGTATTTTGGCTGTAAGCTCTAAGTCTTCTCCAGACAAAATAGATATGCTTAAGTCTATGGGTGCGAAGGTATATGTTTGCCCAGCGCATGTAAAGGCTGATGATCCAAGATCGTATTACGAGGTAGCAAAGAAATTGCATGATGATATTAAAGGCTCTGTATATATTAACCAATATTTTAATGAGTTAAATACAGAGGCGCATTATAAAACTACTGGACCAGAAATTTGGGAACAAACTGAAGGTACAATTACACACTTAGTTGCTTGTAGTGGTACTGGAGGTACAATATCTGGAATAGCACGCTATTTAAAAGAAAAGAACAAAGACATTCAGATTATTGGAGTAGATGCCTATGGCTCTGTCTTAAAGAAATATCACGAAACGCGTGAGTTCGATACCAATGAGATTTATCCATACCGTATTGAAGGATTGGGTAAAAACTTAATCCCAACTGCGACAGATTTTGATGCTATTGATAAATTCATCAAAGTTACAGACGAAGAAAGTGCACATACTGCAAGAGAAATTTCTAACAAAGAAGGGTTGTTTGTGGGTTATACAAGTGGCGCAGCATTTCAAGCTATAAAACAACTTAATGAAGATAAAGAGTTCAAACCAACCGATAATATAGTTGTTGTTTTCCCAGATCATGGATCGCGATACATGAGTAAAGTATACAACGATAAATGGATGGAAGATCAAGGCTTTTTTGATAGCCAAACAGAATTACAGGCTACCATAGAATACGTAAAGTAAGTCTTACAACAACAAGGAAATAAAACCCATCATTTTGATGGGTTTTTTTGTTCAAAACTCTGTCAATATAAAGGTTAAATAAATTATGCATTCATAATATTTTGCCTTAATTTTGTTGGCTTAAACTAAACTATTTTTTTGACGATTTAGACTACATAATGAGTTTGAATTTTTGGAAATTGATACTATGAAGGATTTATTCGAAAAAATTTACAGAGACAAAGGACCTTTAGGAAAATGGGCTTCTCAAGCTGAGGGATATTTTGTATTCCCAAAATTAGAAGGACAAATTTCTAATCGTATGATGTTTCAAGGAAAAGAAGTAATTACTTGGAGTATAAACGATTACTTGGGTCTTGCTAATAATCCTGAAGTTCGTAAAGTGGACGCCGAAGCCGCAGCACAATATGGCTCGGCTTATCCAATGGGTGCAAGGATGATGTCTGGACATACAGATTTACACGAGAAGTTACAAAACGAGTTAGCAGAATTTGTTAATAAGGAAGCGGCTTACCTCTTAAACTTCGGTTATCAAGGGATCATGTCGACCATCGATGCATTGGTTGGTAAAGACGATATTATAGTTTATGATGTAGACGCACACGCTTGCATTATTGATGGTGTTCGTTTGCATATGGGTAAACGTTTTACCTACAAGCACAATGATGTTGAAAGTTTAGAAAAGAATTTAGAGCGTGCTACTAAAATGGCCGAACAGACTGGTGGAGGAATACTTGTTATTTCTGAAGGTGTATTTGGTATGCGTGGTGAGCAAGGACGACTAAAAGAAATCGTTGAACTTAAAAAGAAATTTAATTTCAGATTTTTAGTTGATGATGCTCATGGTTTTGGAACTTTAGGAGCCACAGGCGCTGGAGCAGGTGAGGAGCAAGGAGTTCAGGACGATATTGATGTGTATTTCGCAACCTTTGCAAAGTCAATGGCAAGTACAGGTGCATTTATCGCCGGAGATAAAGAAATTATTGATTATTTAAAATATAATTTACGTTCCCAGATGTTTGCAAAATCTTTGCAAATGACGCTAACCAAGGGTGCTTTAAAGCGTTTGGATATGCTACGTACTATGCCAGAGCTAAAGAAAAACTTATGGAAAATAGTTGATGCTTTGCAATCTGGATTAAAAGAACGTGGTTTTGATATTGGAACTACACAGAGTTGTGTAACGCCAGTGTATCTTAAAGGAAGTATTCCGGAGGCAATGGCATTGGTACGCGATTTACGTGAGAATCATGGAATTTTCTGTTCAATTGTTGTTTATCCAGTTATTCCAAGAGGACTAATATTATTGAGAATGATTCCAACAGCGACTCATACTTTAAAAGATGTCGAAGAGACTTTAGATGCTTTTGACGCAATTAGAGAACGATTAGACAACGGTACATACAAACGAATGTCTGCTGCCTTAATAGCAGCTATGGGCGAATAATAAGACAGTATATATAGAATTAAAAAGGCTTCCAAATAGGAAGCCTTTTTAATTATAACAATTTCTTGAACGTCTTTCGTCTTTTGTAAACAACCGGATCAAAGTGCTTCCATATTTTATGGATAGCCTCATTATCTTCTAGTTCTGGTGTTCTGTAACACATTTCAATTCCTTTTTCAGTAAATGTCTCATACATTTCATTGAATAAAACTGCGTGCACACCTTTGTTTTGGTAATCTGGATGAACACCGATTAAGTAAAAGATGACATCTTTACTATGTTTCTTGGCTTTTAGAATATTAAAAACTCCAAATGGAAATAATTTTCCTTTAGATTTTTGTAAAGCATCAGCAAAACGTGGCATAACTATAGCAAAAGCAACAAGTTCGGAATTTTCATCCATTACAAACTTGATATATTCAGGATTTATAAAGCCGATAAACTTCTTCTTAAAATATTCTTTCTGAATATCTGTAATTTCTACAAATGATGATAATGATGCATAACTCTCATTAAACAAATCAAACATACGATCTGCATATGGCATTACTTCATTCGTCTTTGTAAATTTTAATGCCTTTAATTTATAGCGTCTCTTTATTAACTCTTGTGCCTTATTAAACGCCTCTGGTTTAACATTGGCAAAAGGAAATTTACTTTCGGAATATTCTTTTTCAATTTGTAGTCTATGTGCTTTGTAATGATTTACATAGTATTCATGATTATACCAAGTAATCATTGGTGCAATACTATCAAATCCTTCAGTCATTACACCAACCTTATCTAAGTTAGAAAAACCAACAGGACCTTCGATATAATCCAATTTATGTTCATTCCCAATCTCAGTCACTTTATTCAGAAGTGCTTTACTCACTTCTAACTCGTCAATAAAATCAAACCATCCAAAGCGCATCTTTTTTATGCCTTGACCATTTATCTCTAACCAATTAACAATGGCTGCAATACGCCCCACAATCACACCGTTTTTATAGGCTAAGAAAAACTGAGCATCTGCATATTTAAATACAGGATTAATTTTCTTGTCGAAGGTTTTTAGCTCTTCACTAATTATTGGAGGTACCCAATATCTTGAATTTTTGTAGAGTTTAAAAGGAAACTTTACGAATTTCTTTAATTCTTTTTTTGTGGTCGCTTGAGTAATTTCAATCATAGGATTCATTAAAAATTAAATCCATCGTCATCAAAGTCGTTTTCCTTTTTACGCTTCTTCGTTTTGCGTTTAGACGTATCGACCTTGTCTTCTGCTTTCCCACCATTGTCTATTTCTTTGTCTTTGTGCCAATCCAATCTATAGGAAGCACCAAAGCCAATATTAAAAACTGAAGGCGTATCCTTAGTGTTAAAAGCAATATTGGCATCTAACTGAAAATTCTTAGACCATAAATAGGCTCCACCAACTCTTAACAAGTTATCGGCGTAATAGTCGCCTTTAATACCTTGAGTTTCTCCGAATAAAACCCATTGTTCAGAAAATGAATGTGTTAGTGTAAGAATGTATTGAAACTCTGAATAATCAGTACCAATTCTATCCATTAGAAAATTGGTAACAAAAACCCAACCGCCTGAAAAGTTGTTTTGAGTGGCCACCATTACTTTTGGGCTAAATCCGCCTTCTCGTGGTAACGGAAATATGGAAGAGTTAGGCACGTAGGGATTGTTTTCAGTATCAAAATTTGCACCAGCATATACTGCTACAGCAGGAATTAAAGATTTCCATTTAAACTTTCTATTGGCATGATAGCTGTATAGATTAGGTTTCTCTTCTTCGGCATTCTTATAAGGATCATAAACCAAATATTTGGCACCTATGGTAAAATTCCTAAAATTGCTTCTTGGGTCTTCAACATTGAGAGCTGAAGACGTACTTGTAAAAGTGTCGTTTTGATAGATACCTTCGATATTAACTTCCAATTGCTCGAACAATAATCCATACCTTACCGAAAAATCGACACCGAATCCACTAACTTCATACTGCAATGGATTGTGTTCTTCCTTAACGCTAAATGCACCTAATTCAAACTGTAAAACTTGTGTGCCAACAGAGAATGCCGATTTTGAAACACCAGGCCTATTGGAGTTAATAACATCGGTATATTGTGCAGTGGCTAAAAAGGTATTTGAAATGAGTAATACTACTATTAGGTATTTCAGGTTGTGCATCGTTAATAGGTTAGATTTCAAATATAGTATTTTATATTTTTTAACGTATTATAACTTTACTTAATTGTATTTTTGAAATTCAATTAAAATTTATGACGTTTTTCTTATCCATACAAGGAGTCGCAAAAACTATCTTGTATATTCTTATTATATATTTCGTTGTCAAAATCATATCTCGATTATTGACACCTTTTTTAGTACGATATGCGGCAAAGAAAATGGAGCAGAGGTTTGGAAACCAATTTAATAATGCACAACAACACCAAACGCGACAAAAAGAAGGTGAAACTGTAGTTGATAAAATTCCACAGCAGCAAAAGTCTTCCAACAAAGATGTTGGAGAATATGTAGACTTCGAGGAGATTGATTAATTGATATAATCGTTTCCTTATTCTCAAAAATTAACTACTTTTCAGAGGTTAATAAAAATCTACTTTTTTAATGCAATTCGATTTTAAACGTATACTTCCACATATTTTAGTTTTAGCTGGATTTGTGGTTTTATCTCTGGCATATTTTAGCCCAGTAATTCAAGGTAAGAAGATATTTCAGAGTGATATAATGCATTATATTGGTATGGCAGAGCAGCATAAAAGTTTTGCTGAAACTACCGGTGAAGAAACCTATTGGACCAATAGTGCTTTTGGCGGAATGCCAACCTATCAATTGGGGGCAAAATACCCTCATAATTACATAAAGAAGTTAGACTTAACATTACGTTTTTTACCAAGACCAGCAGATTACTTATTTCTTTACTTTATCGGGTTTTACATATTGCTATTATGCCTTAAGGTCGACTTTAAGTTGGCTTCTCTGGGGGCATTAGCGTTTGGATTTTCGACCTATCTGATTATTATACTTGGAGTTGGGCACAACGCTAAAGCTCATGCTATTGCTTATATGCCATTAGTTTTGGCGGGTATAATTCTCACTTTCCGTGGAAAATTTATATGGGGATTTTTGCTTACAACAGTTGCGCTTGGATTAGAGATTGTTGCTAACCATTTCCAAATGACCTACTACTTGTTATTGTTAGTATTGGTGCTTGGGTTGGCATATTTGGTTGATGCGTATAAAAAGAAACAATTACCGCACTTCTTTAAATCGGTTGGTATTTTATCTATAGCAGCAGTATTAGCTGTTGGTCTTAATGCGACAAGTATAATGGCCACGCAAGAGTATGTAAAGGAAAGTACACGTGGTAAGAGTGAATTGACCATTAAGTCGAATGGCGAACCAAAAGAAGTTACAGATGGTTTAGATCCAGCATACATCACAGAATATAGTTATGGAATTGCAGAATCCTTTAATGTGTTTATTCCAAAATTTATGGGTGGTGGAAGTACCGAAGATATAGGTAAAGATTCTGAAACTTACGAGGCTTATCTAAGACTTGGCGCATCACCAATAGAAGCCATTGAAGCAAGTAGAAATGCACCTATGTATTGGGGTGATCAAACAATTGTAGAAGCGCCAGCTTATGTTGGTGCAGTTATTATTTTCATGTTTGTACTTGGATTATTTTTAGTAAAAGGCCGACTAAAATGGTGGTTAGTTGGCGGTACTGTAATATCCTTGTTATTATCGTATGGTGATAGTGAACCTTTTGCCTTTATAACAGACTTTTTTATTAATTATGTTCCACTATACAATAAGTTCAGAGCTGTAAGCTCTATCCAAGTCATATTAGAATTATGCATTCCTATACTTGGAATTTTTGCATTGGTACGATTATTCAATGATTTTGATAGAAAGGAAGAAAAACTAAAGGCGCTAAAATATACCACAGCAATTGTTGGAGGTTTAGCTTTACTGTTCTTATTAGGTCATTCGTTTTTATTTGATTTTGAGGCACCTATAGATGAGCGCGCACCTGATATTTTAGCTGAAGCATTTGTTGCCGATAGGAAGTCCTTATTTATTTCTGATACGCTGAGGACTTTGGTTTTAGTGGTATTAGCAGCAGGTGCTATTTATTTATTCCTAAAAGAAAAACTTTCAGAAAAAATCTTAGTTATTGCATTTGCAGTGCTCATTCTTTTTGACTTAGTTGTTGTGAATCGAGACTATGTAAATACCGATAATTTTGTTTCCGCAAGACAAGTAGATAAGCCTTATGTTATTACTGATGCAGATAGAGAAATTTTAAAGGACAAGGATCATTTTAGAGTCTTGGATGTGACTCGAGATAGACAATCAAGACCAGCAAGAGCTGCTTACTTTCATAATTCGCTTAATGGATATCATGCCGCCAAATTAGGACGTTTTGATGATTTAATGGAGTTTCATATTTACAAGAATAATGTTGAAGTTCTCAACATGTTAAATACTAAATATGTATTAACTGAAGATGAATCGGGTAGAGTTGGAGCTTCTACCAGATATACAGATCCAAATGGCAATGCATGGTTTATTTCTAAGGTAAACATTGTAAATGATGCTAATACCGAAATATTAGCCTTAAATAGTTTGAACACAAAAGAAGAAGCTGTAATTCAAAAAACACTATTTGTAAATTCTAATCTCAAAAGCGAATACGACAAAGATGCGACAGCGACAATTGGTTTGGTTTCGCACAAACCAAATTATCTGAAATACGAATCTTCAAACCCTAATGATGGTTTTGCAGTATTCTCAGAACTCTTCTATTATAAAGGTTGGAATGCATACATCAATGGAGAGTTGGAACCTCATCTGCGAGTAAATTACGCCTTACGCGGTTTGCAAGTTCCAGCAGGGAATCATACTATTGAGTTTAAGTTTGAACCCCAAGTTGTAGAAACAGGAAGTAAAGTGGCCTTAGGAAGTTCTATTTTGTTTTTGGTTCTATTTTTTCTCGGAGGATTTTTTCAGTTTAAAAAAACTAAACCATCTGCATAGTTTATGGCAGGTCAAAAGGTGCTTATAATAACCTATTACTGGCCACCAGCAGGAGGTCCAGGAGTTCAGCGTTGGCTTAAGTTTGCCAAATATCTTCCAGATTTTGATTTTGAACCTATTGTTTATTGCCCAGAGAATCCAACCTATCCCATTATAGATAATAGTTTGCTGGATGATATTCCTGAAGAAATAGAGGTCATTAAACAACCTATAAAAGAACCATATCGTTTAGCTCGATTTTTATCCAAAAAAAGTTCTAATAAGATTAGTTCTGGTGTAGTACCTGATAAAAACAAACAATCTTTAATTGAACGATTAATGCTTTTTTTTAGAGGTAATTTGTTTATTCCAGATGCACGTAAGAATTGGATAAAACCATCTGTCAATTTCTTGAAGTATTATATTTCCGATAATGGCATAGGAACTATTATAACGACCGGACCACCACACAGTTTACATATTATCGGATTGCGGCTTAAAGAACATCTTAATATCAACTGGATAGCTGATTTTCGAGATCCATGGACTACCATTGGTTATCATAAGTCCTTAAAATTATTGCAATCATCTCAACAGAAGCACAAAGACTTAGAACGACAGGTGCTCACACAATCAGACAAACTCATAGTCACAAGTTATAATACCAAGTCAGAGTTTGAAGCTAAAACTCAAACACCAATTTCTGTAATTACCAACGGATATGACACCTATCTATCAGATGAAATTAACAAAGACACAAAATTTTCAGTATCACATATTGGTTCTTTCTTATCGGAAAGAAATCCTCGAATTTTATGGGAAGTGCTATCAGAACTTGTTCAAGAAAATGAGGAGTTTTCTGATGCTTTTCAACTAAATCTCGTCGGTATTGTTAGTGATTCTGTAATAGAATCAATTAAAGAATTTGGACTGGAAGGGTATTTAAATTTAGTTGGATACGTTGATCATAATAAAGCCGTTAAGTATCAAAGACGTTCGCGATTAATGCTTCTTATTGAAATTGATTCAGACGACACTAAGGCCATTATTCCAGGTAAGATCTTCGAGTATATGGTTTCCGAAACACCAATACTTGCAATAGGACCAAAAGACTCTGACATCGAAAAGATAATTTCAACTACAAATACTGGTGTGTATTTCTTATATTCTGAAAAGGAAAAGCTCAAAATACAATTACTTGAATACTTTGAGTTGTTCAAAGAAAATAAGCTTGTAACACATCCAATTGGACTTCAGAAATACAGCAGACAATCTCTTACGGAGCAATTGGCATTACTCTTAAAAGAATTCTAACTAATTTTAGGGTATGGGCATCGTTATAAAGCAATCCTTCAGAAATACACTTAGTACCTACATAGGCTTTGGTATTGGAGCAATTAACACCTTGTTTCTGTACACTAACTTTCTAACAGATGAATATTATGGGTTGGTGGCTTTCATACTATCTACAGCAAATTTAATGTTGCCGTTTATGGCATTTGGTGTCCATAATGCACTTATAAAATTTTACACCACATTTAAAACCAAAAACAGTCTTAATAGTTTTTTGACGTTGATGCTATTCTTGCCTTTTGCATTTATAATACCAGCTTTTTTAGTTGGTCTTATCGGCTATGAGGTTATTGCAGAACTATTATCTCAGAAAAATGCCATGATTTATGATTACTTGTGGCATATTTTTATCATCGCCATGGCGATGGCCTATTTTGAAATTTTCTATGCTTGGTCCAAAGTGCAGCTAAAAACGGTGTTTGGAAATATCATGAAAGAGATATTTCATAGAGTCTGCATTTTCATCTTGTTATTCTCAGTTTATTTTGATTGGATTTCTGTAGATATTTTTATCCTTAGTGTTGTTGGAGTATATGTCTTAAGAATGATTATCATGAAAGGATATGCATATTGGTTGAGATTTCCTGTAGTTAAGTTCGATAAAATTGAAAGTCTATCTGATATCATTAAATACTGTTTACTAATTATAGTCGCAGGATCTATAGCTATGGTGATTCTCGATTTAGATAAGTTTATGATCGGTCAATACCTCGAAATCGAGAATGTAGCCTATTACAGTGTTGCCATTTTTATTGCCACCGTGATTGCTGTTCCACAGCGTTCAATGCATCAGATTATGATGCCGCTGACCGCTAAGTTTATAAATGAAAAGAATCATGATGAATTGCAAACATTATATCAGAAAAGCTCTTTAAATCTTCTTATAATTAGTGGTTTAATTTTCATATTAATTGTGACTAACATTAACATGCTTTATAAGATTATTCCAGATAAATTTACTGGTGGACTACTTGTTGTAATTGTTATTAGTTTGGCAAAGTTATATGACAATGCTATCGGTAATAATAATGCTATTCTCTTTAATAGTGATTACTATCGTATGGTTCTGTTTTTTGGGGTTTTGTTAGTGATTTTAGCGGTTATTTTCAATATTATTCTAATACCTTTATACGGCATTGAAGGTTCTGCTATTGCCACTTTTATGGCTATTATTATTTATAATACAACCAAATTACTATTTGTAAAATACAAAATGAAATTGCAACCATTCAGTGTTAGTACCTTGAAGACACTCTGTTTATTAGCGGTGCTTACTTTTAGTTTTTATTTTGTAGAATTTCCTTTTCATCCTATCGTGAATATTGCGCTTAAATCACTATTGATTGGAGTAATCTACATTTGCGCAGTATACAACTTAGATTTATCAGATGATATTACAGACCAGATAAAACATTATTTAAAATTGAAATAAAAAAACATCCCGCACAAGGTGCTTTGAGGCTTACACTTGCAGGATGTCCCAATCTAACCAACCAAAAAATCTTTATTATCCGCGTCGTCTCTGAGTAGATCTACTCGCTCTGGAGTTTGAATTTCTACTTGAACTTGGTCTACTAATTGTAGACGATTTACGAGAACTTGAACGCTTTTGTACACTTCTCTCAGTTCTTTGAGGTGCAGTTCTCACTGAACTTGACCTTTTAGAACTACTCCTACTACTTATAGAAGGTGTACTTTTTCTCTGTGACCTATTAGAAATTGATGAGCGATTCTCAGATCTATTGTTGCTTGATAAGGCTCTTGAACTTCTATTCGATCGTGAAGTCGTCACGCGATTATTTCTATTTGTGGTAGATCTTCTCGCATCAGTATTTCTGTTACTATTTGTTGTACGAGCTGTTGCAGATCTACTGCGTGTACTTCGCGTTGTTATATCTCTATTTCTATCCGATCTATTACTTGCAACAGCAGTGTTAGTTCTTCTACTGTTTGTAGTTGTGCCTAATCGGCTCGTGCGACTACGATTAATAGACTCTAATCTTATCTGTGCACGACGACCTATGTTTCTTTTTCTATTATTTCTTGGCGTCTGAGCGTATCGTCTTGAATATTCTCTACCAGTCCCACGGTAGAAATTGTTATTTCCACGTCTACCATTGATATTAAAATATCTCACATTATTTCTGTATGGTCTATACCAAACATTTCTGTACGGTGTATAGAACTGTCTATAAGGGAATGTATTTACAACACATAAGTTTACTGCAGGAATTGCATAAAATCTATGCCATGGTCTAAACACATAAGCTCTGTTGTATACATTTATAAAACCTGTATAGTGTGAGAAAACATTTCCTCGATAAAAAACATTTAGTCCACCAATTCTATTAATACGACCAAAACCATTGTAGTTTATAAAAATGTTCCCAATCTGATTTACACGACCATAGAAGTCATAAAATATCGGTATATTTTCTATCTGGATAATCGCTCCGAAATCATCATACTGTACCCATGGATTGTAATTGAATCCAGTGTTAAAGCTAAAACTGAAGTTTCTGTTTCGCAGTCCGACATTCACATTTGGACCAAATGCTTGCGCATAAAAATCAAACTGTCCATCAGGGAATACTGAAAATTCAATTCCGCCTTCTACAAATATGAAAGAATTACCATAACCTCTCACAAATGTATTTAATGAAGCATTAGCTTCTGATGTTGTGTTGGTTGTTGCAAACGAAGTGCTACTTATAAGGAAAGCACCAGCTAAAAATAAAAGTAATCGTTTCATAATATTTGGGTTTAAAATTATTTATTAAGTAAATATCAATCAGCGTGCCAAAGTTTAAAAACCCTTATTTTCAGCGCTTTTTATGACTACAAAGCCTTTATTCAAGCACCAAAAAACCCGAAGCGTAATACTTCGGGTTTAGTTTTAATTCAAAATAATCTTTATCGTCTCAACTTGTGTTGCTTTTTTACAGTTCCATCTTGACGGTAGTAATAAAAATCATCATCTAAGTCTATGCCTATATCATTGTTATTCCAATGATTTAGATTGTGGAAGTTATTATGATTTACTGTATTACCAGTTACACCACAAATTCCACTGCCAGGATTACTAAAATTCACTTGACCTGTTGTCCCTATGAGTCGACCTCTAAGATTATATTGTAATCTTAAATTTCCGACTTGCTTTAACAGACCTTGTCTGTAACGCATATATACAGATCCTACTCATTTATAGCTTTTCGGCTTACGCTATTGTTTAGTAGAAAACCAATTAACATGCCAAGATTTTAAAGCATTGTTAAACAGGTGTTTAACTTACATGATTAATCAATGTCTAAATAATATTTTATTCATATACACATAATTTTTACCTTTAAATTGTTAAAGCATAATAGCATATGTCCGAAGAAAAGCTTGAGTGTCTCAATTGTGGTCATCCTTTAGAAGAACACGATAATTTTTGTCCTAATTGTGGTCAAAAAACAAGTGACGAAGTCACGATTGGTGTATTATTCTACAATACTATAAGTAATTATCTTTCTTTCGATGCAAAATTTCTGAGAAGCTTTATTCCATTAATGCTTAAGCCTGGGTATTTAGCTAAACGGTTTGTAGAAGGGAAGCGCTCGAGATATCTCCATCCTGGTAATATGTACCTATTTGTTTCTGTAATTTTATTTTTTCTCTTTTCGTTTGTAGTAAACGATTGGAGTAAAAAGGCGAATGAGGTCAACCAAAAAATTGTTGATACCGAACTTGTTGAGGATGAAGTAGAAAAAGTTAAGGCCGATTCCATTATTACTGCTCAAGTATTGGAAAGTGTAAAGAAGAATCAAGAACGGTTCGGTGTGCCAGAAGCAGAAATAAAGAAGACGGATTCAATCATCAAAGCACAAAATGGCACGAATTATAAGACTTCTTATGATTTTAACAAGGCTAAAGTAGATACGTTAATCGCAGCAGGTGCGTCCGATGAAGTAATTTATAAAGAGATGGGCATGCAGGAAGATGCAGGATACTTTACAAGAAAGTTTTATAAAGGTGCATTAAACGTAATTAAAGGAAGTGGCGCAGGTTCTATTATTAAGCGCATGTTCGATGCTGTCCCAATAGCGATGTTTATCCTATTGCCGTTGTTTGCGTTTATTCTGAAAATATTCTATTTCAGAAGAGGTAGATATGCCTATCATTTGGTTTTTAGTTTCTATTTCTTCTCGTTTTTATTTACTGTTTTTGCAGTATTGTTGGGTATTGACTTGATATATCCAGAATTCCCAGGTTGGATTTCGTGGTTAGTCGTGCTTTCCACTTTTATTTATTTTTATCTGGCTGTGCTTAATTTTTATCAACGCCATTGGTTTACTACATTTATTAAGAGTAGTATTATAACCTTCGTGTTCTTAGTAATGATAATCCCGACAGCGTTGTCGGTATTGGCGGTATTTGGCTTGATGAATTCTTAGAGAGCATTGTAATAGTCAAATGCTTCAACTATTAGTTCATTAGTTGCTTCACAGTCTATTATTGCTTCTCCGATATGTCTTAATAACACAAACTTGATGACGCCATGACTATTCTTCTTGTCGTATTTCATTAAGTCTATAATGGAATCATAATCGCTCTTTTCAATCTCTACTTTGGCAAATGTATTGAGTACTCCAGCAGATATTTCATCCAATTGTACTTTAGAAAGCCCCGTCAATTTATGGGATAAATAACTCTCCAGAATCATACCGATGGCAATTGCTTCACCGTGTAAAAGCGTTTTTTTCGATTCATTATCTAAGAAATAACTCTCGATAGCATGACCTAAGGTGTGACCAAAATTCAAGGTTTTTCGTAAACCTTTTTCTGTCGGATCTTGCTGAACAATATTGTTTTTTATAAAGACGGAGTCGTAGATCAGCTTATCCAAGTCAGAAATATCTAAATCTTCAAGATGTGTTAAACTGTGCCAATAATTCTCGTCTGTTATAAGTCCATGCTTTAGCATTTCGGCATAACCAGAAACCATTTGGTTTTGTGGAAGCGTAGAAAGGAAAGATGTATCTATTAAGACCATAGCGCCTTCACTGATTATTCCTACTTGATTTTTAAGGACACCCAAATCAACTCCGGTTTTACCGCCAACAGACGCATCTACCATTGCTAACAAAGATGTTGGTACATTTATATAATCAATGCCTCTCATATACGTACAGGCTACAAATCCTCCCAAATCAGTAACGACGCCACCACCGAGATTAATGAGTAGACTTTTACGATCTGCTCTGTATTGCGACATTGCTTCCCAAACACCTAAACAAATATCAATGGTTTTATGATCTTCGCCTTCTGGCATTTCCATGACTTCTGTTTCAATATCGCCTGACTCCAACTCCGCCATAAATTGTGGTAGGCACAAATCATGCGTATTTGTATCAACCAAAATGAAAATTTTAGAAGGATTCTTAGTTTTTATGTACTTGTTTAGTTCCGAATATATTTCAGAATTAAAATGTACAACTGAGTTTTTCGTTACAATCGAAGGCATCGTTTTTATTTGAAGTTGATTGCGTAAAAATAGTGTCTTACTGGTATATAAAACGAATCTAATATTTATTTTTGTGTAAATACTTTTTCAATGTCTAATAGAACTCTTTTTAATAACACTAAAACAGCATTTTCGCTAAAGTCAGATTCTCAATTAGAACGAGCTTACTTTTTGTTCAAAATGATATCAAAAGAGCCGTTAGTGCGCATAGGAACTGCGGTTACAAAGTTTGCACTTAATGCAAGTTTACCTGTAGAAGGCATAATACGATCTACTGTTTTTGACCATTTTTGTGGTGGTGTAAACGAAGAAGATTGCTTGCCAGTAATTGATAAAATGTACGAAGCTGGTGTGAGTTCAGTTTTAGATTATTCAGTAGAAGGTAAGTCGGACGAATCGCAATTCGATGAAGCTACTGAACGCATCTTAACAATCGTTCAGTTCTGCGATGAAAAGGAGGCGATGCCAATTGTAGTTTTTAAGCCTACAGCTTTTGGTCGATTTTACTTGTATGAAAAGAAATCTGCTGGCGGAATTTTCTCTGAAGCTGAAAATGACGAGTGGAACCGCATTGTTGAACGTTTTAGAAAGGTATGCAAACTGTCCAAGGAAAAAGATGTGGAAGTATTGATTGATGGCGAAGAAAGTTGGATGCAAGATGCAGCCGATGACCTTGTAGAAGATATGATGCGTGAGTTTAATACTGAAAAGGCAATCGTGTATAATACGTTACAATTATACAGATGGGACAGGTTAGATTATCTCAAAGAACTTCATAGCCGTGCAAAAACAAGTGGATTTAAGATTGGGATGAAGATTGTACGTGGCGCCTATATGGAGAAAGAACGAGAAAGAGCGGAAGAAAAAGGATATAAATCACCTATCTGTGAGAATAAACAAGACACTGACGAAAACTTTGATAATGGCTTAAAATACATACTGCAAAATAATGACGATATCGCAATTTTTATAGGAACACATAACGAAGAAAGTTGCTACTTGGCTATGGATTTAATGGATGAGCTTAACATCTCAAAATCCAATAATAATGTTTGGTTTGGGCAATTATATGGTATGAGTGATCATATTAGTTTCAATTTGGCTGAACAAGGTTATAATGTGGCTAAATATCTTCCATTTGGACCTGTGAAAGATGCAATGCCTTATCTTATAAGACGAGCCGAAGAAAATACATCTGTTGCAGGACAAACCAATAGAGAACTGGAACTTATTAAGGCAGAAAGACGTCGTCGGCTTTAATCTTTAAATTCGATTGTCAACACCTCTGCAATAGAGTCGCAGTTTTTTACTCTAATAAGAATCTCTTTCTGCTTAAAGGTGTTTTCAACATGATAGGTTCTGCAAGGTTTTGATTTTGTATCACTTTCTGAAAAATCAATATCACCGTATTTTATTAATTCTCTTACTGAAGAAGTATCAATAGATTCCTGCACCAGTAGTTGAGATGCAGCATCTGCGTATACAAAAGGTTTTTTGGTGATATTCTTTACGGTACGTGCATTTGGTCCGTAATCACAAGACGCGTTTTTTCCGTTTAAGAAGAATAAGAGAATAATTACACCTATGGATACGCCACATAAATAATAGCCTAAGCGTTGTACAAATTTCATTTATTAAAATATCAATAAGTTGGCATCACTGTGATCTAATCCAAACCAATCGGCAACGGATTTATTCGTTAATATGCCGTGGTAAAAGTACAAACCATTTCTTAGACCTTTGTCAAATCTTAATGTATTTTCTATTCCACCATTTTCGCCTATTTCCAGAAGATAAGGCGTGAATATATTACTGATGGAAACAGACGCTGTTCTTGAATAACGTGCAGGTATATTGGGCACACAATAATGTGTTACGCCATTATAATTAAAAGTCGGTTTGTCGTGAGAAGTGACTTCACTGGTCTCAAAACATCCACCCATATCTATACTTACGTCTATGATAACTGCACCAGGTTTCATGTGTTCTACCATGGTTTTAGTGACTATAATTGGAGAACGATGTGTACCTCTAACAGCACCAATAGCAACATCACAGCGTTTTAAGGCTTTAAGTACATTCTTAGGTTGCATGGTAGATGTATAAACCGTTCTATCTAAATTGGTTTGTAGACAACGTAACTTTGTTATAGAATTATCAAAGATTTTCACATTTGCTCCAAGTCCAATAGCTGATCTTGCCGCAAACTCACCAACAGTTCCAGCACCAAGAATAACGATTTCTGTCGGCGGCACCCCTGTAATATTACCGAACATTAGGCCATTTCCACCATTTACATTAGATAATAGCTCCGAAGCAATTAATACTGAAGCCGTACCTGCAATTTCACTCAATGCTCTAACTGCCGGGTACGCACCATCTTCGTCCTTTATAAATTCAAAAGCTAAGGCAGTGATTCGCTTTTCTGCTAATGCTTTGAAATAGTCTTTATTCTGCGTTTTCAATTGCAGTGCAGAAATGATTATGGTTTTTGGATTTAAAAGCTTTATTTCCTCTAAAGAAGGTGGCTCAACTTTCAGTATAATAGGGCAGGAGAGCACTTTTGTAACGTCTTTAGTGACTTCTGCGCCTGCATCACTGTAATTTTTGTCTTTGAAATTGGCGCCTATACCAGCACCAGACTCAATCATAACGCGATGTCCATTAGCTGTCAAAGCAGATACAGCATCTGGTGTTAAGCATACACGTGTCTCTTGAAAATGGGTTTCTTTAGGAATGCCAATAAATAACTCACCTTTTTGTTTCTGAATTTCTAGCATTTCTTCCTGCGGAAGTAATTGTGCTTTGGTAAAAGGCGATAAGGGATTACTCATTGAGTTGTATTGATTGTTTGTAATCTCAAATTACGAATAAAATTAAAATTGGCGTCTAATTTCTTAAAAATACTGCTTAATCTTACCCCAAAGCGTAGTCGGTTTAAGCATAAACTCTGCTTCAAGTTCTTCCATAGTTTTGTTTGAATAATTGATCTTATTAAACATTTTTGCTCTGATAAGATAAATCGAAGGTACAATGACTATTAAAACTGGAAGTAATGTAAGTATATGGTTTTCAGCAATAAATAGAACATCAGCCCTAAAACTGTTAACTGCTTGTAACGCATACATTGTAATTGGGACAATTAAAACATGGGACCACCAGTGTCAGCAGGTAAAGAACCATATTAGCAATAATAAAAGTGGTAATAATTTACCTGTAAACACCCACATGGCGT
>CBFHYD010000026.1:0-26064 GCA_965659975.1 Winogradskyella sp.
GCCTCACCAATAGACGTTTGTTCACCATTAACATCTGCCAAAATTTCATTTTCATTTAAGAATAAAGTACTAAATCCGCTACTTACATTTACACCAACTTTTTTGTCGATTAAGCGGTATTCTACTTCTAAAGGAATCTCAATAAAACCAAAACGTTGATCAATATTACCTGCTTTTATTGTCTTAATCGATTCTGGTAATGTACTAGAATTCAGATTAGCGCGACTTATTAGTGCCAGTGACTGATGGCTGAGGTTATTTTTTAAGTCAATATTTTCAAACCTACCAGTTGTTGCTAAAGACGAAAAGCTATTATCAGTTATAGCAATAACGTCGTTAGTCGTGTTGTTAAGGCTAACGCGATTAACACCTAACGTAATTTTTAAGCGCTCATTAAGGGCATAACTTCCTTTTATACCATAGCTCATATTTATATCGCTTGTGGTGTTATTGGTATTAAACAATGGATCTATAGAAGAGCCATCACCTAATGAGCTAAAGTAAACCGGTGCAACATTGGGCGCAATGCTCCACCGGCGAAGTTGTTTTTCTTTTTCATCTGTATTGTCAGCTTCTGCTATAGCTTCTTCTATATCTTGACCCTTAGTGTCTTCACTAATTGTATCTGGGTTATTTTCTTCGTTATTTTTACCTTCTAACATCTCGTTTGACTGGTTATTCGCAACAGCATCTTTTGTTGTCTTAGAGTCCAATAACTGCTTAATTTCTTCATTAGACTTTAATTCTGGAATTTCTGAATTCTTCTTATTATCTAAGTTATTCGCTATTCCAGTTTCCGAAAAATTAGAATTATTTTTTAGAGATTTATCTAATGCTGAATTTAAATCAGAATTCGATGCTCTAGAGTTATTTGCTAATACTTCGGCTTGAACGTCACTACTTTTTGTCGAACTCTTTAACTGATGTTTGTTGTTCAATAATTGTTCTGAGCTAACAGCCTTTGTGTTAGTGTTAGCATTGGGAGTAGAATCGTGAGAACTATTATCGTCAACTTGGTTGTTAGCATTAACAACAGAATTGTTATTTGATGGATTTGTGCTTTGCTGATTAGGAATATCCTGTATCTTTCCACTGTTTTCCTCATTCACAATAATTGGATCAACTGCATTATCTTCTTTAAATAGATAACTACCAATTGTGAAAAGCAATAATATTGCTGCTGCCAAACCTGCAAATTTCCACCAAAAAGGAACAACGCGAGTTTTCTTTTTATTTTGTAATCGCGCATTAATATTCTCCCAAACTTTATCGTTTGGTGTAACTTCAAAGTCCTTGAACTTCTCTTGGAATAACCTATCGATATGTTTTTTATCACTCATTATATGAATTGCGAGTCAAACTCGCCTTGTATTCTTCTATTCTTTCTTTTAATATAAATCGCGCTCTCGCGAGATTTGACTTTGAGGTTCCAACGTTGATATTTAGCATACTTGAGATATCATTATGTGAAAACCCGTCTAGAACATATAAATTAAAAACCAATCTATAACGATCTGGTAATTCTTGTATTATTTGCAACAAAAAGTCCAATTCAATCGCATCGTTTTCGATTTCTACTGAAACATCTTCGATAGCATCCTCATCAACAATATTAAAAACAGCTGTTTGTCTGTATCTCTGCAGAGCTGTATTAATAGCTATACGTTTTATCCAACCTTCAAAAGAACCTTTGTTTTTATACTGACCTATTTTTTTAAAAATAGTCACAAACGCGTCTTGCAGATTATCTTCTGCTTCTGCGTAATTTTTTGAATACTTAACACAAAGTGAAAACAATTTGTTAGCAAATAGCTTATATAATTGACTCTGTGCAGCTGCATCCTCTTCATTACATTTTTTTATGAGTTCTTCTAAACTCACATTTTGGATGGTTTAATTAATATTTACTGAACTACAGGTACTTCAACGATTAGATATTGATCTTCTCCGTTAGAGGATGTGCCTTGATAAAACTGAAACGTGTATGTGTCTTGACTTGCCACTGTGAAATTAAATGACACCTCTGCACTTACTGGAGGTGTGTTGCAATCATCTTCGAAATAACGAGTGTCAATCACAGCAACAATCCTTGTATTATCTGCTCCAGCTTGTGTTAAAAAGCGCTCGAAGGTATAACACTCATTGGGTCTTTGATAAAATACAGTTATTTCATATGTGTCTCCAAACACAAATTCTGAAGGGATATCTACACTTGTTATAGACATGATTTCAGACTGAAAATTTGGCGAATCATCACTACCAATATCACACGAAAACAATGAAGTCAGTAAAACGATTATTAGTAATTTTCTCATTCCTATTTTAATTTAAATTATAATTTGTATTTAACAGATGCAATAAAACACAAAAGGTTGCGTCAAAAAATGAAAAATCTCGAAAATAGTTTCGAGATTTTATTTCTATGCGTCAGTGTCATTAACTTTTGCCCTAACTTTTTCTTCAAGTTCATCCATTAAATCGGGATTATCTTTAATCAAAGATTTTACGGCATCACGACCTTGGCCTAATTTAGTGTCTTGGTAGCTAAACCATGATCCACTCTTTTTTATAATATCGTGCTCAACAGCAATATCAAGAATTTCCCCAACCTTAGAGACACCTTCACCATACATAATATCAAATTCTGCAGTTTTAAAAGGAGGCGCAACTTTGTTCTTAACAACCTTGACACGCGTTTTGTTACCCATAACTGTACTGTTGCTGTCTTTAATTTGAGTAGAACGACGAATATCTAATCGTACTGAGGCGTAAAACTTTAGAGCATTACCACCAGTAGTTGTTTCTGGATTCCCAAACATAACACCAATTTTTTCACGTAATTGGTTAATGAAAATCATTGTACAATTAGTCTTACTGATTGAAGCAGTCAATTTTCTTAAGGCTTGAGACATCAATCTTGCGTGTAATCCCATTTTAGAATCACCCATTTCTCCTTCTATCTCACTTTTTGGCGTAAGTGCTGCAACCGAATCGATAACTATAATATCTATAGCACCAGATCGTACTAAGTTATCTGCAATTTCTAGTGCTTGTTCTCCATGGTCTGGTTGAGAAATGATAAGATTTTCTAAATCTACACCAAGCTTTTCAGCGTAAAAACGATCAAAAGCATGTTCTGCGTCTATAAAAGCAGCAATTCCGCCAGCCTTTTGAGCCTCTGCAATTGCATGTAAGGTTAGCGTAGTTTTACCAGAAGATTCAGGACCATAGATTTCAATCACTCTTCCTCGAGGATAACCACCAACTCCAAGTGCAATGTCTAAGCCTAAAGACCCAGATGAAATGGCGTCGACATCCTCAATGGCCTGATCACTCATTTTCATCACTGTGCCTTTACCGTAGGCTTTATCAAGTTTATCTAATGTAAGTTTTAGTGCTTTTAACTTCGCGTCTTTCTCGCTGCTCATATGTTCAATATTTTCTCAATTAATCAATGAAGCTAAAATACTATTTATCCATAGAGATTACAATTTTGAAAGTGGATTAAAATTCACATTTTCAATATTTTTTTGAAGTTACCACGCAACCTTTTACACTTTTTCACATCTACTTATTGAAAAAGGAAAAAATTGCTATTTAAAAGCTTAAGGTTTGAGGTAAAATGAAATTTTTAGGAAGACTTATTTTTAGTAAAACTTTAGGTATGGCAACAGCTGTATTCTTATTCTGTTGTTGCAAAGCCGATGGTGGTTAGCTCGTTACAATATTGATTTATTAAAAAATTAATAATAACGAGTTAGTCTACAGAAAAGCACTTTGAGTCAATCAAGGCGCTTTTCTCATTTAAAAATCTATCTTTGCAGCTGAAAATTAATTCTTTAACCTTTTAAAACGTTAGTATAGCATGCAACTGTACAATAATTTAAGTGGTGAAGAAAGAGCAGAACTTATACGTCAAGCTGGTAAAGATCGGTTGACCATCTCTTTCTATAAATACGCCAAAATCCGAAACCTCGAAATTTTTAGAAACCATTTATTTGTTAACTGGAATGACCTGGATGTTCTGGGAAGAATATACGTTGCCAATGAAGGCATAAATGCCCAGTTGTCTGTTCCTGCTGATAATTTTGACGCTTTCAAAGCGCATTTAGATTCCATTACTTTTCTGGAAAATGTAAGATTGAATATCGCTGTAGAACACGATAATTACTCGTTTTTAAAGTTGAAAATAAAAGTGCGTCATAAAATTGTGGCGGATGGTCTAAACGATGATACGTTCGATGTTACTAATAAGGGTGTACATGTTGGAGCCAAACAATTCAATGATCTCATAGAAGATCCAGATACAGTTTTGGTAGACATGCGTAACCATTATGAAAGTGAAATAGGTCATTTTAAGAACGCTATTACACCAGATGTAGATACATTTAGAGAGTCTCTGGATTTAATTGAGGAAGACTTGCGCGAACATAAGGAAGATAAAAAACTGGTGATGTATTGTACAGGTGGTATTCGTTGTGAGAAAGCCAGTGCTTACTATAAACACAAAGGTTTTAAAAATGTATTTCAGTTGGAAGGTGGAATCATAAATTATGTCCGTCAAATTGAAGAAGAAGGATTAGAGAATAAGTTTTTGGGTAAAAATTTTGTGTTTGATCAACGTCGCTCCGAAAGAATATCGGATGACGTCATCGCAAAATGTCACCAATGTGGAGAACCTGCAGATTTACACACAAACTGTGCTAATGAAGCGTGTCACTTATTATTTATTCAATGCGATAACTGCAAAGAAAAAATGAATAACTGTTGTTCTTCGCATTGTATGGAAGTTATAGAACTACCATATGAGGAACAAAAAGCTTTAAGACGCGGTCAAGGTAATAGTAATGATATATTTAAGAAAGGCCGCGCGGATCATTTACCTTATAAACAAGATTTGCGTAATATTTCTGAAAATCAAGATGCTTGAATTATTAATTTAACAGACTAAGTACTTACTCTGAAATGCCTTTGTAAAAACGCAAAGGCATTTTTGTTTTCTGTCTCTCTAAAGTCCACAAATAATTTTATCTTTACTTTTTAAGATTTTATGAATCCTTCGTTCAGAATTATATAGCATTCTGAAGTATATATAACTTATTTTATGGCTTGTAACAGTTGTTCAACTGGCAAAGATGGCCAACCAAAAGGATGTAAAAACAATGGTACTTGTGGTACTGATAGCTGTAATAAGCTTACTGTTTTTGACTGGCTGGCCAATATGTCCCTACCAAACGGGCAAGACCCTTTTCTTGGTGTTGAAGTGCGTTTCAAGAATGGACGTAAACACTATTATAAAAACACAGAAAACCTAACACTAAGCATTGGAGATATTGTAGCAACTCAAGCAAAATCCGGTCATGATGTTGGTATGGTAACTCTAACAGGAGAGTTGGTGCGCGTTCAAATGAAACGCAAAAAAGTAGATATTGATGATACTGAAAACGTATTAAAAATCTATAGAAAAGCAACTCAAAAAGATATAGATATCTGGTCGGCTTCACGAGATAAAGAAGAACTGATGAAGGTTAAAGCGAGGCAATTTGCAATAGACCTTAATCTAAAAATGAAGATTTCTGATATCGAGTTTCAAGGCGATGGCAGCAAGGCAACTTTTTATTACACCGCGGAAGAACGTGTGGATTTTAGAGAATTAATAAAAGTCTTTGCTCGAGAGTTTAGAACACGAATTGAGATGCGTCAAGTTGGCTTCAGACAGGAAGCAGCAAGACTTGGTGGTATAGGTTCATGTGGTAGAGAATTGTGTTGCTCGACTTGGCTCACAGATTTTAGATCTGTAAGTACTTCTGCTGCAAGGTACCAGCAATTATCTTTAAATCCATTAAAACTGGCAGGCCAATGCGGAAAGTTAAAATGTTGTCTTAATTATGAGTTAGATTCGTACTTAGATGCATTAAAGTCGTTTCCAAAAAATGACAAAAAACTACAAACCGAAAAAGGCACAGCAGTTTGCCAAAAGACAGATATTTTTAAGGGCCTAATGTGGTATGCCTATGAAGGCGAATGGATGAATTGGCATGTGATTAATACGGATCAAGCCAGAGAAATCATTGAGTTAAATAAGCAAGGGAAAAAAGTCGCCAGTTTAGAAGAGTATGCTGCGGAACATCAACAAGATACTAAAGTAGAATTCGAGAACGTTGTTGGACAGGACAGTTTAACGAGATTTGATAATCCAAAACGCAATAACAGACGTAAATCCAATAATAAAAATCGTAATCGAAATAGACGTAACCGAAATCAAAAGAATAATGCCAAAAAGAAATAGGGCAATTTTACTGACGTTATTTGTATTTAACATTCTTTTGTCTTGTGACTCCAAGGCTATTTTTGATGAATATCAAACCTTACCAAATCAATGGCAGAAGGAGAATACCTTAAGCTTCACTTTTGAAGCTCCAGATACAACAGAGAACTATAACTTATATATCAACCTAAGAAATAATAAGGATTACCAATTCAATAACCTGTATGTTATTACAGGATTAGAATACCCAAATGGTAAGATTTATGTCGATACCTTAGAATATAAAATGGCTGCTCCTGATGGAACATTATTAGGAGAAGGCTTTAGTGATGTGAAAGAAAATAAGCTCTGGTATAAAGGTTATAATAAACCCTTTAAATTTGATGAATCGGGTAATTACACATTCAAGATCGAACAAGCCATGCGCAAATACGGTGATGTTGAAGGTTTAAATGAGTTACAGGGTGTTTCCGAAGTTGGATTTAGAGTAGAAAAACAATAATTATGGCAAAAAATGCAGCGAAGAAGAAGACTGCAGCAGCTACTGACTTTTCAAAATATGTGAGATGGTTTTGGATGCTTTTTACAGGTGGTTTATTGTCAGTTATTTTAATTTTTCTTTTGGCTTCATGGGGATTTTTAGGTGAAATTCCAGATCATACTGTTCTTGAAAATCCAAGGACCAACTTAGCCTCAGAAGTTATCTCATCAGATAATAAAACATTATCTAAATTTTACTTCGAGGACAATCGCACACCAGTAAGCTATAAGGATTTACCAAAGCATTTAGTTGATGCATTAGTCGCTACAGAAGATATTCGTTTTTATGACCATTCTGGAATTGACGCAAGAGGAACCTTACGTGCGCTTTTTATGCTTGGTAAAGGTGGTGGAGCAAGTACAATTTCGCAGCAGTTAGCTAAGCAATTATTTACTAAGCAAGTTTCTTCAAACAAAATAGGAAGAGCGTTTCAGAAAGTTAAGGAATGGGTAATTGCCACGCGTTTAGAACGTCAATACACCAAAGAAGAAATCATAACAATGTATTTCAACATTTATGATTTCAATAATAATGCAGATGGAATAAGATCAGCCGCTCGTATTTACTTTGGTAAGGAACCTAAGGATTTAAATCTTAAAGAGTCGGCAATGTTGGTTGGGATGTTTAAGAATTCATCGTTATATAATCCGAGACCAAAACGTAATCCTGTCGGCACTAGAAATCGACGAAATGTGGTTTTGGCACAGATGGCCAAATATGATTTTATAACTCCAGAGCTGAAAGATTCACTGCAGCAAACCGAATTAGACCTTAACTATTCACCAGAATCTCACCGCGAAGGTTTAGCTACTTACTTTAGAGCAAATCTTGCTGAGTTTATGAAGGATTGGATAAAGAATAATCCAAAGCCTGATGGCACAAAGTATAGTTTATATAATGATGGTCTAAAGATATATACCACTATTGATTATCGTATGCAACAATACGCAGAGGATGCTGTGGCCAAGCATATGCCACGAATTCAAGCTGAGTTTGATAATCAAAACACACCAGATCGTAATCCTACAGCGCCGTTTTTAGAATTGGAACCTGAGGAAATCGACGGAATCATGAAAACAGGTATGCGACGAAGTGAGCGTTGGCGCCATATGAAATTCGACCTTGGTAAATCCGAAAAGGAAATTATAGAATCATTTGATAAACCGGTGCGGATGGAAATTTTTGCATGGAAAGATGGCAGATATACTGAGATTGATACTGTAATGAAACCAATGGATTCTATGCGTTATTACAAATCATTCTTACGACCAGCAATGATGTCCATGGATCCACAAACGGGATATGTAAAAGCATGGGTTGGTGGAATGAACTATAAGCATTTTAAGTACGATATGGTTAAGCAAGGCAAGAGACAAGTTGGGTCTACTTTTAAGCCATTTGTTTATGCGACTGCTATTGACCAATTGCAACTGTCACCTTGCGATACTATGGCACGTACACCTATCACTATCGAGGCGAATAAATTTGGTAACCCAAAAGCTTGGACCACTAAAAATTCTGATGGTAAGTACGATGGCTTTCAAACTTTAAAGGCTGCATTAGCTAGTTCAACCAACACTATTACAGCGCGACTTATGAATGAGGTTGGTCCGCAACCAGTTGTAGACATGGCCAAAAAATTAGGTGTAGAACAAGATATAGATGCTGTTCCTGCTATTGCATTAGGAACTCCTGATATTAGTTTATACGAGATGGTTGCAGCCTATTCTACTTTTGCCAATAAAGGCGTATACAATAAACCAGTTTTGGTAACACGTATAGAGGATAAAAACGGAACAGTATTGTATCAATTTAAACCGGAAAGTAAAGATGTTCTAAGCGAAGAAGTTGCTTATGTGACCTTAAATCTAATGCAAGGAGTTGTCCAATCTGGTTCTGGTGTTCGGTTAAGAGATACATGGAGAACCAATCAAACCTTTACTAAAGAAATGTTGACCGGATATCCTTATGAACTTACTAATCCTATCGCAGGAAAAACTGGTACAACCCAGAATCAATCAGATGGTTGGTTTATGGGTATCGTTCCGAACTTGGTTACAGGTGTTTGGGTAGGATGTGAAGATAGAGCAGCGCACTTTAGAAATATAAAATACGGACAAGGTGCGTCCACTGCATTACCTATTTGGGGCTTATATATGAAGGCATGCTACGAAGATGAGATACTTGGAATATCAAAAGCCGATTTTGAAGAACCAAATAATTTATCCATAAATACAGATTGTTCTAAGAAATCAGATAGCACATCTACTGACACCGATGATGACGATGATGATCTGGATTTTGACTTCTAAACCAAATATTAAAACCTTAGTTATTTCTTTTATTCTTTTGTACTTTTCTGAAAGCATTAATAAAGTGTGTAATGATTTCTAAAAAAGTTGATAATGTGTCTGTTGCATTAGAAGGTGTTTCAGATAATATGACCTTTATGCTTGGTGGTTTTGGTCTAAGTGGTATTCCTGAAAATTCTATAGCCGAGTTGGTGAAGCGAAATGTCAGAAATGTTACTTGTATTTCTAATAACGCAGGTGTAGACGATTTTGGCTTAGGGTTATTGCTTCAAGGCAAACAAATCAAAAAAATGATCTCGTCTTATGTTGGCGAAAATGATGAGTTTGAGCGTCAAATGCTTAGCGGCGAACTTGAGGTAGAGCTTATACCACAAGGAACATTGGCAGAACGATGTCGTGCTGCACAAGCAGGTTTTCCTGCTATTTATACCCCAGCAGGTTATGGTACGGAAGTCGCCGAAGGCAAAGAAACCCGTGAGTTCGATGGTAAAATGTATGTATTAGAACATGCATTTAAAGCAGATTTTGCCTTTGTAAAGGCTTGGAAAGGTGATGCCGCAGGAAATCTAATATTCAAGGGAACAGCTCGTAATTTTAATCCAAATATGTGTGGTGCTGCAAGGATAACTGTGGCTGAGGTAGAAGAATTAGTTCCTGTTGGCGAGTTAGACCCAAATCAAATTCATATTCCTGGAATTTTTGTTCAACGAATTTTCCAAGGTGCTAAATATGAAAAACGAATCGAACAAAGAACCGTTAGACAAAGAGATTAATTATGTTGGATAAAAACGGAATAGCAAAACGTATCGCAAAGGAAGTTAAAGATGGTTACTATGTTAATCTTGGAATAGGTATACCAACTTTGGTTGCTAACTTTGTGAGAGAAGATATTGAAGTAGAATTTCAAAGCGAGAATGGTGTATTAGGAATGGGTCCATTTCCATTTGAAGGCGAAGAAGATGCAGATATTATTAATGCAGGTAAGCAAACAATTACGACCCTGCCAGGAGCTTCATTTTTTGACTCAGCAACGAGTTTCTCTATGATCCGAGGGAAGCATGTAGATCTTACAATTCTTGGAGCAATGGAAGTCGCAGAAAATGGAGACATCGCTAACTGGAAAATTCCAGGTAAAATGGTAAAAGGTATGGGTGGCGCTATGGATTTGGTAGCCAGTGCCGAAAATATTATTGTCGCAATGATGCACACCAATAAACGCGGAGACCCGAAATTATTAAAACGATGTTCTCTACCATTAACAGGTGTAGGATGTGTGAAAAAGATTGTGACTAATCTTGCAGTAATTGAGATTACAGAAAACGGATTTAAACTATTAGAACGCGCACCTGGTGTTTCTGTTGAGGAGATTGTTCAGGCTACTGAGGGTCACTTAATTGTAGATGGAGAGATTCCGGAAATGAGAATATAAAGTATAAAAAGAGAATATTTTTGATAAGCCGTATTCCAATTAAATGCGGCTTTTTTAGTTCATAATAATTAATAAATGTTAAAATATTATTCACTTAATCGATAAATTATGCACTATAACGTTAAAAATAAATATTTACCTCATATTTACAGTCCCAAATCTAATTAACCAAGTTAACTATTAAGTTGAATTTATGAATGCCCCAAATTTATCATAAACTTAAACTTATGAAAACAAAACCAAATCTACCAGAACCTACTTTAGAAGAGAAATATTCGACAATAAAAAATACGCTCAATTTAATCTTGGGCGTTTTTTATCTTACTAAAAAGATATTTTTATTGTAAGCCTTTTGGAATAGCTGAGATTAATTTCTTTGTGTAGTCTTTTTTCGGATTAGTGTATAAATCATCAGCTTCGCCTATTTCCTCTATTTTGCCTTGATTCATTACTACTAATTTATCTGACATGTATTTTACAACAGCTAAGTCGTGAGAAATAAATATATAGGTGAACTTAAAATTCTCTTTTAGGTCATTAAGTAAATTCAATACTCGGGCTTGCACGCTGATATCAAGAGCCGACACAGATTCATCGCATATAATGAGTTTGGGTTCAAGTGTAATACTTCTTGCAATTCCTACACGCTGGCGTTGACCACCCGAAAATTCGTGAGGGTATTTATAATAATCCGTAGCTGATAAACCTACATGTTCTAAAATAGACATAACTTTTTCCTTACGGTCTTTAGAATTGCTACCAATACCATGAACTTGCATCGGCTCTTCAATAGCCTTACCAATAGTCATTCTCGGATTAAGTGAAGCAAAAGGATCTTGAAAAATAATTTGAATATCCTTTCGTAGAGCTCTAAGTTCTTGGCCAACTAATTTTGTTATATCTCTTCCTCGGTATTTTATAATACCTGAAGTTGCTTTATCCAATTGCAAAATAGCATTACTTAAAGTAGATTTTCCACAACCAGATTCGCCTACTAATCCTAATGTTTCTCCCTCATAGACATTAAAACTCACACCATCAACAGCTTTAAACGGCTTTTGTGGTTTGAAAATCCCTTGCTTAGATAAATAGATTTTTTCAATATCGATGATTTCCAGTAACGGTTTTTGCTCGTATAATTTGTTATGGAAAAGCTCCCTTTCTTGCGTAGAGACTTTGGTTGTATTTACCTTATCATTTATAAAATCACTAACAGTAGGTAATCGCTTTAAACGATTTTCTGTAGCTGGACGAGAATTAAACAATGCTTGCGTATATGTATGCTTTGGTTGAAAATAGATTTGTTCTGTTTGTCCTTGTTCCACAATATTACCTTTGTACATTACAATAACGCGATCGGCAAATTCTGATACTAATGCCAAATCATGAGAAATAAAGAGAATGCTCATTTTGTTCTCTTTTTGAATATTCAATAGAAGCTCTAGTATTTCTTTTTGTACTGTTACGTCAAGAGCGGTGGTCGGCTCGTCAGCTATTAGCAACTTTGGTTTACATGCAATGGCCATTGCAATCATAACACGTTGCTTTTGACCACCAGAAATTTTGTGAGGATATGCTTTATAAATAGCAGGAGGATTTGGGAGTTTAACACGCTCAAAAAGATCTAATACTTCTGCTTTTAATTCAGACTTTGTGAGATTGGTATGTTTTTTTAAAATTTCAAAGACCTGTTTGCCACATGTCATAGATGGATTTAATGAACTCATAGGTTCTTGAAAAATCATTCCAATGTCTTTACCTCTCAACTGTTGAAGTTCTTTATTGGATAAATCAAGTAGTTCTTGATTATTGAAGTCTACACAACCTGAAACATTAAAAATATCTTTAGACAGCAATCCCATAATTGCCAGAGCAGTCATAGATTTACCGGAACCAGATTCACCAACGATAGCTACGACTTCATTTGTCTTAACATCAAAAGAAATAATATCTATTATTGTACTATCATCTACTTTTGAATTTAAATCAATACGTAAATCTCGAATTGACAATAATTGTTTTTCTGCCATATAAGCAATTTAAAGTTTTTACTTCAAACCTCAAAGATGAAAACGGATTGGAATTTTAAGTGAATTACGGTTTTTCCGCAATTAACATTTCCGTTCATCGAAAACGTTGTAGTAAAGTTTTCGTATTAACAAAATTTTATTGATTTCAGAGTCAATATTAACAAATCAATCTAATTACTCAATGAAAAAAATTCTATCCTCTATTTTATTTTTAACCGCGGTATTTGCTTTTTCGCAGAACCCAATTTGGCAAAAAGAAACGGTTGTTTCAACGAATGTAAAAGAGAGTAGACAACATCTTCCAGTGAAGGAAGTCTATTCTTTAAATCTCAACAATCTTCAATCTACATTAGAAAGTTTCCAGCAAGTTCATCAAGAATTAGAAGAATTATCCTCCAATAAATTAAAAAGCCCAGATTATAATATCTGGGCTTTTTTATATGTGCTTTATTTCGTTGTCGTGTAGTAATTCATCACCACGAAGGCGAAGTAAAATTTGAGCAACAGCAATGGTGTCTTTTTCGCAATAATTGATGATACGATCTATATCATTATCTTCATAAAACACCTTATAGACTTCACTACCATCAATATCATCTTTTGGAGAAGGTATGCCTAATACATTAGTCAAAAGCTTTAAGGATGTATAGGTTTTGTAATCACCAAATTTCCATAACTCGAGTGTATCCAGATGCGTTACTTCCCATGGTTTTTTGCCGAATAGGTTAAGCTTGTATGGCAACTCTATATTATGGATTATCATTCGTCTGGCGATGTAAGGAAAATCAAATTCTTTACCATTATGAGCACATAACAAATGCTTGTTTTGACTAAAGTGCGAAATGACAAGATTTTTGAAGTCCTTTAAAATCTTAATTTCATCACCATAAAATGAGGTGACTCTAAAATGCCGTATGTCACCATCCATTTTAAAATAGCCGACTGAAATACATATAATCTTACCAAACTCTGCCCAAATCCCTGCGCGATTATAGAATTCCTCCGCAGTAAACTCATCTCGTCTTTGGTATTGAGACTTATGTTCCCAAAGTTGTTGTTTGGTTTCATCTAAATCAGAGAATCTAAGCGTCTCTGGGACAGTTTCAATATCTAGAAATAATATATTTTCAAGATTTAGTTTAGAAATCATTTGATATTCGTTTTGAATAATGAAGAAACTTGCTTACCAAAAATTGCAGCAACACCGGTAGCAATTCCACCAATCAATCCCGTAATTAAAATTAAAAGATATGGATTATCTCCAATGGTTAATAGAACACCTATTTTTTTTGCCAATATATAATCGTTTGCACTGCTCATTGAAAGTGCTAAAGCCATCCATAAAAGTGCTATTGCAAAAAACGGAACAAAGAATATCGCAAGACGTTTCAATTGTATAATTATACTCGATAAAAAGCCAGCTACCATAATTGCCCACCAAGGTAAAAACTGGGATAAAATAATCGCAAGGATTATTGTGATTATAAAGTTGAGACTATTCTTTTTCATACTATTTCGTAGGTTTTAAAGTTTGTGAAGAAAGCACCTTAGACTCATCGACGTCTTTTGACATCAATTGAATTTTGAAATAGTTTCCTTCTGCCCAATCGTCTATAAAATTATCGTAATATTTACTACCTGGATTACCTGATTGGCCACCAGGATAAATACCAAAACCGTTAGGCTCATCATCCATCTCTACAATCATTCGCCATGATGGACCATGGTTGCTGGTCATAGCATTTGGAGAGCTTCCATCACCTCCAATAGCTATATTTTGTCTCGAGAATGCAGGTAAGGCTTGAAGCAAATGCCCAACATAAGACCCTTTATAATTTTGCCAGTTGTAATCGCCGTTTTTGTCTTTCCATTCCTTTAGGTCGTTAACCGCATTTTTAAAGGCCATATTCACAAGATCTTTGGCTGTTTCCTTTTCTGGAGTCTCCAAAATATCCATAAAGTCATCTTCGGGATGATTATTAACCATATATACATATTGGTAGGTAAACGGCCATTTTAGAGATTCTTCTTCAGTATCAAATTCGTCCCAGATAAGGCGATATAAATTTGCATTCCAAGCTCTAAATATGCTCGGTGCTACTTGTTCTATAGAATTATCTAAATTCCATTTTTCAAGGATACTTAACATTTCATTCTCTTCAAAATTTAGATTAGCTCTATCTATATTTTTGAATAGTGCAGGTAGTAACTCTACGGCCTTTAAATTAGAATTATTGTTTTGTAACGCTTTAAAGTCCTCAACGTCAAATTTGTCTTTAGACCTAAAAAAGTTATTGATTATCCTATTACGATAGGTCTCATAACCATCATTGAACACATAAAAAGGATACGTAGAATCCGTAGGATGTTGGTTAGCTGAACTTAAGAATCCACGTTCCGGATTTTTAGAATGCGCATTAAATTTTGAAGGAATAAAACTTTGCCAATCATGTTCTGGATTACTTCCATCCATTAAAAATTTACCTTGACCTTTCCATTTGTTTGGAAATTTTCCTTGAATCCAAAGGGCAATATCACCAGTTTTAGATGCAAAAATAAAATTCTGTGCAGGTGCTACATGATTTTTAGTGGCATCTACGTAATCATCATAGTTTTTTGCTCGGTTAAGCTTATAAAATAGATTGGTGAAGTTATGACCAATATGTCCAGCCCATTTCATGGCGTAACCTTTGAGCTCATTATCACTTCTAAAACTATTATCGTAACTCACAGGTCCATGATGGGTATATACCACCGAGTCTATAAAAGTTTCTTTTCCTCTAATTTTTATTTCTTCTAATCGCAAGGTTGTTTTCTTCCAAGCGCCATCGTATTTATAGGCTAATTTTTTTTCATCTTGAAACTCAATTTTATACCAATCTTTCACATCTCGAGTGGCATTGGTAACGCCCCAAGAGATATCTTCGTTAAAACCAATTATAACGCCCATAGCCCCAGGTAAGGTCGCACCATATACATTATGTTCTGGAGTTGATAATTGCATCACAAACCAAATACTAGGTAGATTTAAACCTAAATGCGGATCATTGGCGAGAATAGCCTTACCGCTTTTTGATTTTTTTGGCGAAATAGCCCAGTTATTACTTCCGTTTCTTGGGTTTGGCTTTTCCATAATTTCAGAGATGGTAATTGAATCTTCAACCATTTCACTTTTTGGTGTTTCTGTCATTTCTACATCCACAAAACTCCAATCTGTTTCCTTTGGAATTACTGGATCCACAACATCATAAAAATCTGGAAACAATAAATCAAAATGTTCTTTCCCGAATTTTTGTAATACGTTGGTAAACTCTAAATCATAGTCACGACCGCACAACATATCTGTCATATACATTAATAAATGCATTGTTTTTTCTACAGACCAAGCTTCTGGTTTATAATCAAGTAATTTGTATTCTACAGGATAGTTTTCTGGTGATAGGCTGTTAATGTATGCATTAACACCATCGGTGTAAGCTTGTAGTAATGCCAATGCGTCTGGATCTCTTTTTACAATAGCTATACTATTTTCTGCGCCAAATAACATACCGTTTCTACGTTGGCGTCGGTCATAATTAAGTGCACCTTCACCAATAATTTCTGATAAACGACCAGCAGCTGCAAACGTCTGAAATTCCATTTGCCACAAACGATGCTTTGCTGTAATATAGCCCTGAGCCTTATACAAGTCCGTATCATTTTCTGCAAAAATGTGTGGAATAAGCTCTTCATTGTAACGCACCTTAACTTCGTTCTCCAAGCCTGGAATCGAAATTTCTCCTGTGATAACTTCGTCCGTTTCATTTTGCCAAATACCTTGATTCGGAGCTAAGAATTTTCCAACTGGAGGAATGCTGCCAAACTTATTGTTTAGACTATAGAATACTGCAATTGTGAGCAAAAGAGATAATAATAACTTTATATATTTCATCAGTCTGTAATTTTTTCTTTTCTATATAACCAATTTGAAATTTTTAAATAATTCGAAATGAGTAAATATCCAATAAATAGATTGAATGCTGACAATGCCCAATCTATGTAATCTTGTGTTGAGCCAAAATTATATTTAGCAGACAAATAAATATTCCCTTTTTGAACTTGAGATTTAAAGGCCAAAAAGGAATATGAAATAAAATTTGATGCTTCTGAAATAATCAAAAAACCTCCAATTAAAATTCAGATTCTTTATTTCGTCATCCTCAAACCCTCTATCTATTTTTAAAAAGTCTATGATAAAATCGGTCTTTCTAATGAGAAAAACATAAATCAAAATGGACAGAAATGTAAATAATAGCGACATTCCAAGAATTGCTAAAGATTCTAATTCGAAAAAAGAATACATTAAATTCGAAGGAATCCAACTAAATACAGTTAGAATTATAGAGTATAATGCAAATACCTTAATTAAGACCCTAAAAAAATCACTTTTAGTCATTATAGATTCATCATTTTATATGCTTCTTGGATATAAAGCGAAATATCTTCTGTAAAAGCACCAACAGGAGTATCCGGTGATTTTTGATGACCTAAACGTACAATTATAATATTGTCCTCTGGTTGTACAATCACATACTGCCCTAAATGACCGCGCATCATTTTAAAATTCTTTCCATTGTCATCAGTCATCCACCAACCATATCCATATTCTGGACTCTCTGCAAAACGAGGAGTAATGGATTTAACCACAAATGCCGAATCTAAAAGCTGCTGCCCATTCCATTTTCCGTAATCCTTGTAGAGCTTTCCAAATCGTGCGAAATCTTTTGCATTACTTGCTATACAACAATAGGCTTTAGCCAAATCGTTTTCTTCACTATCGACTTGCCAAAGTGTAGAATTCTCACTTCCAAGAGGTTTCCAAAAGCTTTCTTCTAAATAATCATATAATTTTTTACCAGTTGCTTTTTCAATCACCATGGCCAACATTTGCGTATCACCGCTTGCGTATTTAAAAGCTTTCCCAGGCTCCTCAACAACCTTTAATCCATTAATCACTTTTGCAAGATCATCGTCAAAGTATGCACGAGTTGTAATGGATAATGGCGAATAATATTTTTCGTCCCAATTTGTACCCGAAGCCATGCTACTTAAGTCACCAACCGTCATTTTTGCTGCTTTTCCGTCACAAAATGCAGGAAGAAAATCACAAACCGGTTGATCCAGACTTTTTATATGACCATCCATTATAGCTTTGCCCATAAGGCCAGACACATAACTTTTTGCCATAGAAAATGAATTTGATTTGGAATTTTCACCAAATCCATCATAGTAATTCTCAAACCAAATACTATCATTTTTTATAATCACGTAGGCAACTGATCCCCAATCTTTATGAGCTTTTGATAAACGTTTTGTTTCATTAACTGAATTGTATTCTTTGTGGTTTGGCCATGACTGTGGATTATCACTTGCTGAAATTGGTTGGTTGTCGAAGTGTTTATAATCTTCAAGATAAGCTGTAGTATGACCTTTTAGATAAATTGTTCTTGCGGCCTTTATGAGATAATCAGTATCTGTGAGGTATAGAATTGCGATAAGCAGGCCAAAAAATATGATAAGGAACTTGAGGAGCTTTTTTATAAATTTCATTTCTTAGATCGGGATTTAATTTTGTCTTTATAATAGGATTTATCGGCTATATAAAGTGTTTTTTTAAAAGTAGCAATTATATTCCGCTTTTCGTCGATAAGGTTCATTGTTTTGATGATATCAATTTCATTGTCTGCAGCAACATTTTGTTTAATCGATTCAACTTCATCCTGAGTAAAATCGAAGACACCATAAATAGTTGATTTCGCAGGGCGCTTATATCGTGCCTCAACAGATTTGTCCCAAACTACATAATCACCACCTAAAATCTGTATGAGTTGAATCATATAGATTGGATCGGTAGCTGCCAACATACTTCCTCCAAAAATGGATCCTGCATAGTTTCTGTTTTTCCAGTTAAGAGTCATTTTTATTTTTACCGTATGTAGGTCATCGCTCACTTCAATTAGCTTCGCCGTGGTTCTTCTGTACATGGGCGACCAATTGAATAAGGTTTTATAAAGCGTTGATGGCTTAATAAATTTCAATAAAAATGTTGAAGCAGTTTTATACATCTAAAATAGAGATTGCTGTTTATTAATACTTTCATGATTGAGTAACCACTGTTTACGGTGCAAACCTCCTGCATAACCTGTAAGGCTGCCATCACTGCCAATCACAAGATGGCAGGGAACAATAATCCAAAGTGGGTTTTTGCCATTGGCATTTGCAACAGCGCGTATGGCTTTAAGATCTCCTAACTGTTTACTTAGTTCGAGATATGAGCAGGTTTTCCCGAAAGGAATATTAAGAAGTTGAGTCCAAACTTTTTTCTGAAATTCGGTGCCTTTTGGATTTAGCTTAAGATTAAATTCTTTTAAATCGTTATTAAAATAAGCGCTTAATTGATTGATACATTCTAATTGGTCTTCAGGAATAATTCGAGATAATTCGTCTTTTGTATCATCGACGGAAACAGCTGAAATACCATCCTTATCTCCAATAATTTTTGCTTGACCTAACGGTGTGTCGATGGTGCAAGACGGCATTAGTCAGATGTATTTTCATCCTCGATAATACCTAATCGCTTTGCACGGGTTTCCCAACTTTTTCGTGCTAATAACTGCAGATCGGATACGTTGTCACTCTCATCCATAATTTCTAATCCGAGAAGAGTTTCGATAACATCTTCCATAGTTACCAATCCACTAACGGAACCATATTCGTCAACGACTAATGCCATGTGATTACGACTCTCAACCAATTGTTCGAATAAAGTTGGAATAGGTAAGCTACGGTTTACGATTATGATATTTCTTTTAAGTTCAGAAAGTAATTTATCACCATTACCAAATGCCATTTCTTTAAAAACATCATCTTTTAAAACAAGTCCAACTATATTATCGGCATCTTCTGAATAAACGGGAATCCTTGAGAATCTAATGTTTGAATTAGCGTTGAAAAACGTCTCTACAGTAGTGGTTTCGTTTTCGGTTTTCATTACTGTTCTTGGCGTCATTACATCTTTAACCTGTACATCTTTAAACGTCAAAAGGTTTTTTATGACCTTACTTTCATTTTCTTCAAATACGCCTTCTTCTTGCGCTAAATTTGTCATAGCTACAAAACTTTCTCTACTTAATACACTGCCGTGACCTTTACCGCCAATAAGTTTTGTTGTAAGCTGAAGAATCCATAAAATTCCAGTCCATTTAAGCGGAAAAATTAAAACATTAAGTGTTTTTGTAGTGAAGTTAGCCAACTGTTTCCAGTAGGTTGCTCCAATAGTTTTCGGGATAATTTCTGAAGCTACTAAAATTAAAATAGTCATTATTGTAGACACGACTCCAACCATGACATCTTCGGTAAACTCAATACCAAAAGCAGAACGTGTCTCCGATCCATACAACTCAGCGTAGGCTGCTTTTGCTTGCACACCAACTAAGATAGCACCAACAGTGTGCGCTATGGTGTTTAGTGTAAGAATAGCTATTAATGGTCTATCTACATCTTTTTTTAAAGCTTCTAAATCAGAAGCATAGGCTTTACCTTCATTCTTTTTTAGATTAAAAAACGTTGGTGTAATACTCAACAGAACAGCCTCTAAAATAGAACACAAAAAAGAAAAGAAGATTGAAATTATAGCGTAGAAAATGAGTAACCCCATTGATTAAATGTTGAATTAGTAAAGGCTAATTTACGAAATCAATTTCACAACATCCTTAGCAAAGTAAGATGCTATAATATCTGCACCAGCACGCTTGATAGATGTGATTTGTTCTAACATGACTGAGTCATGGTCTAACCAACCTTTTTCTGCAGCTGCTTTGAGCATAGCATACTCTCCAGAAACCTGATAAACAGCAATTGGGACATCGAAATTATTTCTAATATCACGGACAATATCTAAGTAACATAATCCAGGTTTTACCATTACGATATCTGCGCCTTCATTGATATCCATTTCTGTTTCTCGTAGTGCTTCATCTCTATTTGCCACGTCCATTTGGTAGGTCTTTTTATCCTTTGGAACATCCACTAAATCTACTGGCGCAGAATCTAAAGCATCTCTGAATGGGCCATAAAAAGCCGAGGCATATTTCGCCGAATAGCTCATTATTCCCGTATCTATAAAATTTGATTGATCGAGAGCTTCACGTATGCCTAGAATACGACCATCCATCATATCACTTGGCGCAACGAAATCAGCTCCGGCCTCAGCATGGGATACACTCATTTTTGCTAAAGCATCTACTGTAGCATCGTTTATAATCTTACCACCTTCAACAATACCATCATGGCCATAGGATGAAAAAGGATCTAAGGCCACATCGGTCATGACCAACATGCCGGGACAAGTGTCCTTAACCGTCTTTATGGCACGTTGCATAAGTCCGTTTGGATTCAATGCTTCTGTACCTTTATTGTCTTTTAAATTATCACTGACTTTTACAAATAGTAAAATAGATTTAAGTCCTAAATCCCAAAGCGTTTTCACTTCGTTTTTAAGTAAATCTAAACTGTAACGATAGTAGTTTGGCATCGAAGCAATTTCTTCCTTTATTCCGCTGCCTTCAACGACGAAAAGTGGTACTAAAAAGTCATTAGGTGAAATTATAGTTTCTCTCACGAGGCTACGAATAGCTTCAGTTGTTCTTAATCTTCGATTTCTTCTGATAGGATACATATATCAAAGTTAAAAGTTATGATTTAAACCCATTCTATAGGATTCTGTAATATGTTAAGTAATTTTTCTTCTTCGCTATTTGGTTCTGGTTTATGGTCATAAACCCATTGCACATGCGGTGGCAAACTCATTAGGATACTTTCAATACGACCGTTGGTCTTTAGTCCAAACAATGTGCCTTTGTCATGGACTAAATTAAATTCAACATAACGTCCGCGACGAATTTCTTGCCAATTACGTTGTGCTTCTGTGTAATCTAAATCTTTCCGTTTTCCTACAATAGGCACATATGCATCAAGAAAACTATCTCCAACTTCAGTGACAAAATCATACCAATTCTCCATGGTCAAGTTCTCGTTTGCTTTGCAATAATCGAAGAACAAACCACCAACACCTCGTGCTTCATTCCTATGAGAATTATAGAAATACTCATCACATCGTTCTTTATATTTTGTGTAAAATTCAGGATGGTGATTATCACATGCTTTTTTACAAACTTGATGAAAATATTTTGCATCTTCTTTAAATAAATAATAAGGTGTCAAATCCAAGCCACCACCAAACCATCGGTCTGCTATGTCTCCATTAGCATCATACATTTCAAAATAACGCCAATTTGCGTGAACAGTTGGCACCATGGGGTTTTTAGGGTGCAGAACCAAGCTCAGACCGCAAGCAAAAAAGTCGGCATCTTGTACGCCAAAATCTTGTTGCATTGCTTTTGGCAATTCACCATGAACGGCAGAAATATTAACGCCGCCTTTCTCAAAAACAGCACCGTTTTCAATAACTCGAGTCCGACCACCACCGCCTTCTTTACGTTCCCAATGGTCTTCCTTAAAACGTGCTAAACCATCAATATCCTCAAGTTTCAAAGTAATTTGATCTTGTAGATTCTGTATGTATTTGTAAAACTTATCTTTCATAGTTTCATTCCTAATTACCAATGTCCTTTTTATATAATTCGTAAAGCTCCATATCTAAATCATCTTCATTTGGCGGAGCATAGGCTTTTGGTAAAGTTTTCTTCCATATAAAGTTGTTCCTTTCGGCAACCTTAACACTACTCACATTAGATTTATGAACTATAATCTGAAGGTTTTCTAATCCTAATTCTTCAAAGGCGTGTTTTGAAAGTTCTTTGATGGATTTTGAAATGAGTCCATTGCTTTCAAAATTGTATCCAATACAGTATGCAAATTCACCTTGATTTTTCTTCCAGTCTAATTCTTTTATGTAGATAAGACCTGCCAAGTCACGTGTTTTAGAATGCTTAAGTGTGAACAAAAATTCACTTTTATTCTGAAATGACTTCACTTTATCTTCAACAAAATATTGGGATAAAGTAGGTGTCAAATTTTTCTCTAAAGTAATATGGAAGTAGCGTTTGAATCTCTCTTCATTTGCTACACACAGGTCGCAAACTTTCCAAGCATCACCGTTATGGATAGGATTTATCTCAAATCCATTAAACTGAGTAATCATTATCTATTCTCTATAATTTGAAAAGGTGTAAAACCTATATCTTCACCTTCGTCATCGTCAAAAAGTAAGTCTACTGTGATAACGGATGCCGAGGTAATACTTAATGGTAAAACCAAAATAACACCCAATACAGGAATTAATAAAAGCAACAGAAATCCTATACCATTACCAATGGCTAAGCCACGATGTTTTTTTATAAATGCTATGCTCTCACGATACTTAAAATGACGTTCTAAGGTGTAATCCATATTTGAAACACCAGCATAATACGCCTGTACTAAAAACAATAATGCAGTTGAAAAAATGTTCACCACAGGTATAAATTTTAGTAGCAATATTGGTAATGTATACAACAACTCTTTTGCAAGGTTTCGAATGCTTATTCTTATACTTCTAAATAGCTGTTTAGAGAAATTAGTGTTGGTGTAATTTTCTGCAGGCTTGCCTGTGTAATACGCTTCAATCTTTTCTGATACAGGACTCATAAATGGCGATGAAAATGCCATTATTATATGTTTGTATGTGATGACTCCAAGAGCAAATAATACAACGCCACTGATAAAATTTGAGAGCGATTGAACAAATCCTTGTCCAAACTCCCAAGGCCAAAAACCAGCTAACCATTCACCAAGATTATCAGAAAGCCCATAGGCCGAAGCGAATATCAAAATAAAAACTATAAAACTTATGAGCATTGGTATGGCGAAGTATTTCCATAGCTTTAGCTTAGAAATAAGTCCGTATGCACCAGAGTACACTTGTAAGCCTTTATATATATTATTTATCATAATTTTGGAGTTATACAGTATTCTACTATTTAAACTGTAATTAGTAGACGCTTAAAACTCGTTAGTGTTACGTATTAAAGCAATGGATTATGCTTTATATTCTTTTACAGCATCAATAAATGCCTTTGCATTATCCAATGGTATATTTGGTAATATACCATGACCTAAATTTACAATATACTTGTCTTTACCAAAATCATTAATCATTTGGTGAACTTGTTTCCTGATTTCTTTAGGTGGTGAAAATAGTCGTGTTGGGTCAAAGTTACCCTGAAGTGTAATGCTACCACCAGTAAGATAACGCGCGTTTCGTGCTGAACATGTCCAATCGACTCCTAATGCAGAAGCACCAGACTTGGCCATTTCACCTAAGGCAAACCAACATCCTTTTCCAAATGCAATTACAGGTGTTTCATCCTTTAGCGCATCAATAATTTGTTGAATGTACTGCCATGAAAACTCTTGATAATCTAATGGAGAAAGCATGCCCCCCCAAGAATCAAAAACTTGTACAGCATTAATACCGGCTTTTACTTTCTCTTTGAGATACGCAATAGTGGTATCTGTAATTTTTTGAAGTAAACCATGAGCAGCAATAGGATTTGTGAAACAAAATTCTTTGGCTTTGTCAAAGTTTTTACTGCCTTGTCCCTGAACGCAATAGCATAAGATGGTCCAAGGAGAACCTGCGAACCCAATTAGCGGAATCTCATCATTAAGCTTTTCTTTAGTTGCCTTTATGGCTTGATATACGTAGTCTAATTCTACAGTTACATCTGGCACAATAACATAATCTACATCTTTTTGTGAGCGCACAGGGTTAGGTAGGTAAGGCCCAAAATTAGGTTTCATTTGTACCTCGATATTCATGGCTTGCGGAATCACCAATATATCCGAAAATAGAATTGCAGCATCCATACCATATCGTCGGATTGGTTGGACTGTGATTTCACTCGCTAATTCTGGTGTTTGGCAACGTGTAAAGAAATCATACTTCTTTTTGATTTCCATAAACTCAGGTAAATATCTTCCTGCTTGACGCATCATCCATACTGGAGGACGATCCACAGTCTCACCTTTTAACGCTCTTAAAAATAAATCGTTCTTTATCATATCTCAAACATAATGTTCGTTGACCAATTCTATTACACTTTCTACAGTTGGTACTTTTGCTATGCGCACATCCTCAAAATGTTTTTGTGCTGCCTTGGCCGTAGTTTCACCGATACAAAAGGCAATCCCTTTTGCTTTGTTTTGCTTTAAGAAACTTTCAACTGTGGATGGACTATAAAACATAATACCATCTAATTCATCTTCTACTTTAATGGCATCGTATTTCGTTTGGTAAGCTTCTACTTCATTAACCTTGATATAATTCTCAGAAAGGATAGTTGGTAGATCATCCAATCGTATATCGTTACAAAAATATGTGACTTCAGTACCATCAATATATTCAACTAAATATTCTGCTAATTTTTTGGCATTTGCAGCCATATGCTTCACCTCTCCAATTCGGTTTTGTATTAGTCTTTTGGTGCGTCTGCCAACACAATAAATGTTCTTGAAATTAAGCTCTTCTTTTGTAAAGTTGTTTAACAGTGCTTCAACAGCATTTTTACTTGTTATAATAACGTTGTTGATTTCATGAGCAACAATCACCTTTTGTATCCGATTAAGACTAATTTTAATGGCGTCATTACTAGTAGTACTTACATCGTTATGAAATAATAACTTCTGTTCTTCGGTTAAGGTTTTGGTTGAATATATATTCGTTTTCTTATCGTTTCGCTTTACTTGATCAATCAATTTTTTACCTCCACGTTCTATAACATACTCCGAACAAAAACGAGCAATATCGTTATGCTTTCCTAGAGGCATGGTTTTTTCTACCTCGAGCTTTTTAGAACCATCTTTACTAAGTAAAATTCCCTTAAAATGAACGTGCTCATCTTTTATTTGAGCGATTGCTCCAATTGGAGCGGTACAACCACCTTCGAGACGATTTAAAAACTCACGTTCTATACTTGTACATATCTCGGTGTCGCTATGATTTATATCTAAGAGAACACTTTTTAGTTCTTCATCTTCCTCCATAACCGCGACCATAACAGCACCTTGTGCAGGTGCAGGAATCATCCAGGTTAAGTTGATTTTATTTTCTGGTCTTATACCCAAACGCCCTAATCCAGCTGCAGCGAATATTGCGCCATTCCAATCGTTGTTTTCAAGCTTTTCTAAACGTGAATTTACATTGCCTCGTAGATCTGTAATTGTGTGCGTTGGATATCGATTTAACCATTGGGCTCGACGTCTAAGACTACCTGTTGCTATAATTGCATTTTTTGCTGATAAAAACTCTTCATTCTTTTTATATACAAGAGTGTCGTTAATGTTTCCACGCTTAAGTACAGCGCCTTGCACGATTCCCTTAGGCAAAATAGTTGGTACATCTTTCAACGAATGCACGGCAATGTCAATGTCACCGTTGAGCATTG
>CBFHYD010000027.1:0-25098 GCA_965659975.1 Winogradskyella sp.
CTTTTTTTTAGAACCCTCTATCATTCGATAGAGGGTTTTTTGTTTTTAATAACTCAAAGATTGTTTGTGGTTGGGATATTATAACCATAAAAAAAGACCTCAAAAAAGAGGTCTTCTATATGAAAAAGTTAATGAAGATTTTATTCTTTAATCACACCTCTAGAAATAACAATTTTTTGAATTTCAGAAGTGCCTTCATAAATCTGTGTAATCTTAGCATCTCGCATTAAACGTTCTACATGATACTCTTTAACAAAACCGTTCCCTCCATGAATTTGTACAGCTTCTACTGTTTGTTCCATAGCAACTTTACTCGCGTATAATTTGGCCATAGCACTTGACATATCATAATTATTTGAATGGTCTTTATCCCAAGCTGATTTCATAACTAACATACGAGCAGCTTCAATTTCTGTATACATATCCGCCAACTTAAATGCTATAGCTTGATGATTACAAATTTCTGTGCCAAATGCTTTTCGCTCTTTAGAATATTTCAATGCTAATTCATAAGCACCAGAGGCAATACCCAATGCTTGCGCAGCAATACCTATTCTTCCGCCTGAAAGAGTTTTCATCGCAAATTTAAATCCAAATCCATCTTCACCAATTCTATTTTCTTTAGGTACCTTAACATCATTGAATTGTAGTGTATGAGTATCGCTACCTCTAATTCCAAGTTTGTCTTCTTTAGGACCAATATCAAATCCAGGCATTCCTTTTTCAACTATAAAGGCATTAATACCTCTATGTCCTTTTTCTCTATCTGTTTGAGCAATTACTAAATAAACATCAGAACGACCACCATTAGTAATCCAGTTTTTTGTGCCATTTAGAATATAATGATCACCCATATCTCTAGCCGTTGTCTTCTGGGAAGTAGCATCACTACCAGCCTCAGGTTCACTCAAACAAAATGCTCCTATTTGTTCGCCAGTTGCAAGTTTTGTAAGGTATTTTTGTTTTTGCTCTTCAGTTCCAAAGGCTTCAAGTCCATAACACACTAATGAATTGTTAACTGAAACCATAACAGAAGCAGAAGCGTCAATCTTCGATAACTCCTCCATAATTAGAACGTAGGATATCGTATCCATACCACTGCCACCATATTTAGGATCTACCATAATTCCCATGAAACCAAGTTCACCCATTTTTCGCACAAGATCTTGAGGAAATTCTTGTTTTTCATCACGTTCTATGACTCCTGGTAGTAATTCAGTTTGAGCAAAATCACGCGCTGCATCGCGTATCATAATATGCTCTTCAGTTAAGCTAAAATCCATGTATTAATCTTTTTATAGAATACTTAAAAATAGGTTGCAAAGATAATAGTTTGTTGTGTTATTATCAATGTAGAATGTTATTTTTACAAATATGTCAAAAAAGGTGTATTATGTTATATCTGTTATGTCTGGAACATCTCTTGATGGAATTGATTTGCTATATACGAAATTTTGGAAGTACGATTATTGGAAATTCAATATCATAGACTATTGTACTTTAGAATATTCGACAGAATGGGTACATAAACTAAAAAACCTCACTAATATTTCAAGAAAGAAAATTCTTGCAATTGATGAGGAATATACAGTTTATTTAGCGAAGAAAATAGAATCGTTCATCAAAGAAAAATCAATTCGTTCAATAGACTTTATATCCTCTCATGGACATACTGCACTGCATACTCCGGAGGAAGCGATAACGTATCAAATCGGTAATCTAAAAACTATTTCCGAGACAATTAATCTAAAAGTTATCTGCGACTTCAGAACTCAGGACGTAAAACTTGGAGGGCAAGGTGCACCTTTAGTTCCTATTGGAGATCGACTGTTATTTTCAGAGTTTGAATACTGCTTAAATTTAGGCGGCTTTTCGAATATATCCTATGAAACTAAGGGTCAAAGAATTGCATTTGATATTTGCCCTGTCAATATTGTATTAAATCATTTTGCTTCCAAAATAGGATTCGATTTTGATGAAAATGGTGATATCGCTAAACGTGGAAAAGTTGATGATTCACTTTTGAAACAACTTAATAAATTGGAGTTTTATAAAAAAGGTCCACCTAAGTCTTTAGGTAAGGAATGGGTAAACGTAAATGTACTTCCATTAATGGAGAAGGAAAATCTTAAGATTGAAGATGCGCAAAGAACTTTCGTTGAACACGTAGCGATACAAATTGGGAGGTACCTTAAAAAAGGTAATAGTAAAGCATTAATAACAGGTGGTGGTGCGTATAATAGGTTTTTATTAGAACGCATCAAAAATTATTCTAATTGTGAAGTTGTTGTTCCCGACAATATACTTGTTGAATATAAAGAAGCATTAATTTTTGGGTTACTTGGTGTTTTAAAAGAACGGGAAGAAATCAATTGCCTAAGTAGTGTTACTGGGGCAATAAAAGATCATTCTTCTGGAGTCATGTTTACACCCATAAATTAAGTTATAATTTACATTGATGCTTCTAGAGTTTTTTATATTTGTGATACCAAAATTAATCAATGTCAATAATCAAAAATTTACTTAATACTTACGAGAATAAATTACCAGAAATTGTTTTTCATTGGAATGATTCTGAGACTGAAGCAGAAGGCTGGACCGTTATTAACTCGTTAAGAGGTGGTGCCGCAGGTGGTGGTACACGCATGAGACAGGGATTAGATATGAATGAAGTACTTTCATTGGCTAAAACCATGGAAGTAAAATTTACGGTTTCAGGGCCTAATATTGGTGGTGCAAAATCTGGAATAAATTTCAACCCCAATGATCCAAGAAAAAAAGGTGTTTTGGAACGATGGTATTCTGCCGTTTCTCCCTTGTTAAAAAGCTATTATGGAACAGGTGGAGATCTCAATGTAGATGAAATCCATGAGGTAATACCTATTACAGAGGCTAGTGGTGTGTGGCACCCTCAAGAAGGAGTTTTCGAAGGTCATTTTAAGCCAACGGACGCTGATAAAATTAATCGCATAGGTCAATTACGTCATGGCGTAATTAAGGTAATCGAAAATCCTAAGTATTCTCCTGATGTTTCAAAGAAATATACTGTAGCCGATATGATCACAGGTTTTGGTGTAGCCGAAGCTGCAAAACATTTTTATGATATTCACGATGATAGTATTAAGGGTAAAAGGGCTATCGTTCAAGGTTTTGGTAATGTTGGCGCTGCTGCTGCTTTTTATTTGTCTCAAATGGGAGCTAAAATTGTTGGTATTATTGATATCGTTGGTGGCTATATTAATGAGGAAGGATTTACTTTTGAAGAAGTAAGAGATATGTATCTGACAAAAAACGGTAATAATCTATCTGGCGATAATTTAATTTCATTTGACGAAATGAATGATCGTATATGGAGCCTTCAAGCCGAAGTATTTGCTCCTTGTGCGGCCTCTCGTTTAATCACTAAAAATCAAATAGATAAATTAATCGACACAGGGTTAGAGGTTATTTCTTGTGGCGCTAATGTGCCTTTTGCAGATAAGGAAATTTTCTTTGGGCCTATTATGGAACATACCGATAATAAAGTTAGTCTTATTCCAGATTTTATTTCAAATTGTGGAATGGCAAGAGTTTTTGCTTACTTTATGGAGCGAAAAGTTCAGATGACGGACGATGCTATTTTCAATGACACTTCTCAAGTTATAAGAAAAGCACTTGAGAATCTATATAAAATTAATAATACAAAAACAGGTATCAGTGCATCCGCCTTTGAGATTGCACTAAAACAACTTATATAATTCTATGGAAACCATAATAATACTCGTATTCGTTTTAGGCTACCTAGCAATTACATTAGAGCATACCTTTAAAATTGATAAACTTATTCCAGCCTTAGTCATGATGGCAATAAGTTGGGCACTAATATCATTAGGTATTGATGCTTTCCCGCAATGGTTCGATTCTGCCAAGCATGCCCTAATGGAAAATTTTGGTGCTTTGGGTCATGACGAAAAAATGCATCTAATGGAAGAAACACTGTTGCACCATTTGGGTAAAACAGCCGAGATATTGGTGTTTTTGTTAGGAGCAATGACAATTGTTGAAATTATTGATTATTTCGACGGATTCTCAACCATAAAATCAGCAGTAAATTTCACGAGTAGAAAGAAGTTATTATGGTTGTTTGCAGGCTTAGCATTTATCTTGTCTGCCATAATAGATAATCTAACCGCCACTATTGTATTAATTTCAATCTTACAAAAAATTGTAAAAGACAGAGATGTACGTATCTGGTATGCAGGACTAATAATAATTGCAGCTAATGCGGGTGGAGCTTGGTCTCCGATTGGTGATGTAACAACCACGATGCTTTGGATAGGTGATAAGGTGTCGACTGGGAAACTGTTCCTTTATCTTTTTATTCCTTCGTTATTGTGTATGGTAGTACCAACATTTATTGCATCCTTCTTAAAACCATTTCGAGGTGAATTAGAATTAGTTGGTGACGATGATAAGCCACGCAACAGATTTAGCTCCACGATGTTATTTTTAGGTTTAGGAGCTATTGTGTCCGTACCGTTTTTTAAAGTAGTGACGCATTTACCACCTTATGTGGGTATGATGTTGGCCTTAGGTGTCGTTGCCATTTTTGCTGAAATATATACCAGTTCAAGATTCTCTATGAATTATAAAGGCAATAATGATGATGATGCATTAGCCCAAGCCCATCATCATAGTCCAGTACATAGCTCGCTTTCAAGAATAGAAATGCCAAGTATTTTATTTTTCCTTGGAATTTTAATGGCGGTGGCTGCGTTAGAATCTTTAGGTATTCTTTTTGGTTTTGCAAACACACTGCAAGAAACCATGCCTATGCTAGGTACAGAATTACATGGAGAAGGAGTATCAGATTTGGTGGTGTTATTATTAGGAGTAGGTTCTGCAGTCATAGATAATGTTCCACTTGTTGCGGCAAGTTTGGGTATGTTTTCTGAGCCAATGGATAATGAATTATGGCATTTTATTGCTTATTCTGCGGGTACAGGTGGTAGTATGTTAATTATAGGTTCAGCTGCTGGTGTTGTAGCTATGGGTATGGAGAAAATAGATTTCTTCTGGTACTTAAAGAAGATTGCTTGGTTAGCTCTTGTTGGCTTTATAGCGGGTGCCGCAGCATTTATGGTAACAAGAACTTTGTTCTAAACACACGCTAAACCCATTTTCTACGTTATAACAAAACATAAATCAAAAAATCACTTATGCTCAATTTAGTTATTCAAGACATTGACCCTTCTACAGTAGATACAGAACAAGTCGAAAAGACACTGTCTATTATTGAATTAATTACGACTGGAGGAACAGCTGGTATAGTTATTATTTCCATATTATTTATACTATTTATCGTTGCCGTATATATTTATTTCGAACGCATTTTTGCAATTAAAGAAGCTTCTAAAGTAGATGGCAATTTTATGAATCAAATAAGAGACTATGTGAGTGATGGTAAAATTGATTCAGCACAAAATTTATGCTCTACAACGAACTCACCAGTTTCGAGATTAATCAGTAAAGGAATTTCAAGAATTGGAAAACCGTTGGAAGATATTAATACGGCAATTGAAAATGCCGGGCGATTAGAAATCTATGGGCTTGAAAAAAATGTTAGTGTCTTAGCAACTATTTCTGGAGCAGCGCCAATGATTGGATTCTTAGGAACAGTAATTGGTATGATTTTATCAATTTTTGAAATTGCAAACTCAGGTGGTTCAATAGATATTAAAACTTTAGCAGACGGACTATATACAGCAATGACAACTACGGTTGGCGGCCTTATTGTTGGTATTATTGCTTACATAGCATATAACCACTTGGTAGTAAAGACAAACAAGGTTGTTTACCAGATGGAGGCAAATTCTTTAGAATTTTTAGACCTACTAAACGAGCCAAGCTAAGATGAATTTAAGAGGAAGAAATAAGGTAACACCAGAATTCAATATGTCGTCAATGACGGATATTGTATTTCTATTACTGATCTTTTTTATGATTGCATCGACTTTAGTCTCTGCAGAAGCTATTGATTTGTTACTCCCAAAATCGAGTAGTAAAACGACGCAAACAAAAAATGTAGCGGTAAGTGTTAATAAGGACTTGCAATACTTTGTAGATCTTAAACAAGTGCCTAAAGATCAATTAGAATCGGCAGTTTTAGAAAAGGTTGGAGCTTCAGAAACTCCAACAATCACGATTCGATCAGATAAGGATGTGGAGCTAAAGCATGTTGTTTTTATCATGGATATTGCCAATAGGAATAAGATAAAATCGACTTTGGCGGTTAAGTCCAACTAATCTCAAAAACTCCAATAATGAGGTTTTTCGAAACGAAGCACGAACGTAATTCAGCGAAAATCACAACTTTGCTAATTCTAATTTTAGCATTGCTATTATTCGTTGTTGGACCTCAATACATGGATCCACCAATAGAATATGGAGTGGCAATTAATTTCGGAGAACCAAGTTCAATGAACGCTCAGAATGTTCCCGATATGCCTACTAAATCTGAGGAAATTATTGAAGACAATGAAACTGAAGATGTTTCTCTGGAGGACGAAATATTAGAGGAGGAAATAGATGAATTAATAGAAGAGCCTCAAGAAGAAATTGTTGAAGAGCAAACCCAAGATCCAGCAGAAGAACAATTAGAAAAAGAGGCTCAAGATCAAACAGATGCAGAAAGAGCTGCAGAAGAGTTATTAGCAGAGCAAGAGGTAGAGGCAGAACACGAAGCAAAAGTGAAAGCGGCAAGAGAAGCACCTGCAAAAGCGGAGAAGGCAGAAGCAGATAGAAAAGCCGCAGCTGCAGCCGCAGCAGCAAAGAATAATTCAGGTGGTAGTGATGTCGTGGGATTTGCCGTTATTGAAGAAGCTCCAATCTATCCGGGATGCGAAGGTCTTGATAACGAGGCTCGAAAGAATTGTATGAGTACAAAGGTAACGCAATTTGTTACTTCAAGATTTGATCAAGAAATAGCCTCTACTTTGGGCTTTACCGGAACTCAACGAATTAGACTAAATTTCAAAATTGATAAAACTGGTAAGGTTGTTGATATAATAGCTAATGCAGCGGATCCTAAATTAAAAGAAGAAGCAGAGCGAATTGCTAAACTTTTGCCTAAACTGAAACCAGGAATTCAACAAGGTAAAGCTGTAACTGTTCCATATGCTGTAACAGTGCGTTTTAAGGCAAAAGAATAAGTTAAAAAAACTCTGTAAATATTAAAAATGCTTTTTAGTATGAAGTATTTTGAAACAAAACACGAGAAGAATTCAGCTAAAGTAACCACTTTAGTCATCTTGATATTGGTGTTACTCATCTTTGTTGTTGGTCCAAATTATATGGATCCACCAGAGGAATATGGTGTCGCTGTTAATTTTGGAACAACCGATTTTGGGAGTGGAAATAAACCACTCGAAAGGCCTAAGCAGGCGGACATTCAAAAGCAAATAGAAGAGAAGCAAGTTGAGCAAGAAACTTCAAAACCTCGAACGTCAGAACCCAAAACAGAAGATGTTTTAACACAAGATTCTGAAGAGGCTATAGCTATTAAAAAGAAGAAAACAGCAGAAGAACGAAAAAAGAGAGAGGAAGCCGAAAAGAAGAAGAAGTTTGACGATCTTATTGGAGGTGTAAAAAATTCCAAGGATAAAGATCCAAATGGAGAAGGACCAGACAGTGGTCCAGGAAATAAGGGGCAATTAAATGGTGATCCTTACGCGCCAAGCTATTTCGGTGGATCAGGGCCAGGAAAAGGTGGTGTTGGTTTTGGTTTAGGTGGTCGTGGAAAACCAAGTCGTCAAATATATAAACAAGATTGTAATGAGTATGGTTTAGTAATAGTGCGTATAGAAGTAGGTCGAAATGGTAAAGTTATTTCTGCTACACCTGGTGTAAAAGGATCTACAAATACACATCCTTGTTTATTAAAACCCGCAGAGCGAATTGCCAAATCTCACAAATGGCCAGCAGATGCCAATGCACCTTCAAAACAAATTGGTTTTGTTAGTATTAATTTTGATGTGAGTAATTAGATGACTTACCAAGAAACTGTGAGCTGGTTATTCAATCAGTTACCCATGTATCAAAGACAAGGGAAGTCTGCATATAAAGCTGATTTATCAAATACGATATTGTTAGCAAGTCATTTGGAAAATCCAGAAGATAAGTTCAAATCAATCCACGTTGGTGGTACAAATGGCAAAGGATCATGCAGCCATATGATAGCTTCTATTCTCCAAGAAGCTGGCTATAAAGTTGGGTTATATACATCTCCACACTTAAAAGATTATAGAGAGCGCATTAAAATAAACGGTGTTGAAATTTCAGAAGAATTTGTTGTTGAATTTGTAAAAAAGCACAAGGAATTTTTAGAGGTGCAACAATTATCTTTTTTCGAAATGACAGTTGGGCTGGCGTTTGACTATTTCGCAAAAGAAAAAGTAGATGTTGCTATTATAGAGGTTGGTCTTGGAGGACGTTTAGATTCGACTAACATTATAACACCAGAATTATCCATTATTACAAATATAGGATTTGATCATGTTCAGTTCTTAGGAAATACCTTGCCTAAGATAGCTTTTGAAAAAGCAGGAATTATTAAGCAGAATATGCCCATTGTTATAGGTGAATCTCACGAGGAAACCAAACCTGTTTTCGATAGTAAAGCAAAAGATGTGGATGCGCCGATTTATTTTGCTGAAGATTATGACACCATTGATTATGACTCTGATCTAAGAGGAAGTTATCAAAAGAAGAATATACAAACAGTCGTGACCGCGATTAAAATTATCGATTCTAAAGGATTTGAGGTTTCTGATGAGAATCTAAGAATTGGACTAAAGAATGTTGTGAAAAATACTGGACTACTTGGAAGATGGCAAGTACTTTCAGAATCACCCAAAATTATCTGTGATACGGCACATAATAAGGAAGGTCTAAGGTATACCATGGAGCAATTGTCTCAAGAAACCTATAATAAATTACATATCGTTTTTGGAGTTGTAAATGATAAAAGTGTTAAGGATATATTGCCATTATTACCTCAAGATGCTATGTATTATCTCGCGAAACCTAATATTCAAAGAGGAATGAAAGTGGAAAAGCTTGCTGAGTATTTTAAGGCATTCGGCTATGATTTCTCAAGTTTTGATTCGGTTGCATTAGCTTATAATACGGCAAAAACAAAGGCATCCAACAACGATGTAATTTATGTCGGTGGTAGCACTTTCGTAGTTGCAGAAGTGATTTAAAATTAATTCTTGCAACATAGTATTTTTGGGTTAAATTTTCCTTCAAAATCTTTTGTGATAATAAAAACTAATCTATATTTGCAGTCCAATTAATGGGGCGCGTAGCTCAGTTGGTTCAGAGCACTTGGTTTACACCCAAGGGGTCAGGGGTTCGAATCCCTTCGCGCCCACAAAAGTTCACAGAAATGTGGACTTTTTTGTTTTAAGAATAAAGGGTCATTAACTCAGTTGGTTTAGAGTGTTACCTTGACAGGGTAGAAGTCACTGGTTCGAATCCAGTATGACCCACATCAAGCAGAATTCCCAAACGTAAGTTTGGGTTTTTTTATTCATAAAAATTTTGAGACTTGTCTCAGAAAAATTTTATGAATTGTAGAAATAATCGCCGTGCGATTTGGAATTCTATTTGCATTAGTGCGTTCGCAATGGATCATTCTTACTAATCCAGTATAACCCACATTAAGCTGAATTCCCAATGATTTTGTTCATTGGGAATTTTATTTTATACAAATTGGTGTCTTTTGAATGTTTTTTAAATATTGATTGAAATCATTTAAACCTTTTTTTGATATTGTAGTCTAAGAATAAAACTCTAAGACTAAATCAATTAATCAATTCACAGACTTAATGAAAAATGCTTTTTATATTCTTATCCTACTCTGTTGTTTTTCCTGTTCAGACGATAATAATTCTACTGAACCCGTAATAGATAATCCAAGTGCAGAGGATTTACAGACCATACTTCAAAACACCTTTGGCAATAATATCGACTTTGATAATCTTGAGAATTATGAAAATCAAGTAATTCCTAACTATATAACAAAGGACAACACAAATGGTAATAACATTACAGATGAGAAAGCAACTCTTGGTAGAATCTTATTTTATGATAAGAACCTTTCTACTAACAATATGATAAGTTGTGCAAGTTGTCACCAGCAACAGCATGCATTTAGTGATGTCGCCGATGTAAGTAGTGGTGTTAATGGAGTAACTGGAAGGCACTCAATGCGTTTGGTTAATTCGCGTTTTGCTGACGAAGTAAGATTCTTTTGGGATGAGCGTGCTTTGACTTTAGAGGATCAAGTTACTCAACCTATACAAGATCATGCCGAGATGGGATTTAGTGGAGAAAATGGTGCAGAAGATTTTGATGGATTAATTTCAAAACTTGATGATACCGAATATTACCCAGCTATTTTTGAATATATATATGGTAATACCTCTATTACTGAAGATCGAATTAAAGAATCTTTGGCTCAATTTGTAAGAAGTATTCAATCTTTCGATTCTAAATATGATGTTGGTAGAGCACAAGTTGCAAACGAAGGCCAACCATTCCCAAATTTTACAGATGAAGAAAACCAAGGAAAAACAATTTTTTTAATGCCACCAAATCAAGATGGTGCTGGTTGTGCGGGATGTCATAGAGCTCCGGAATTTGATATTGACCCACAAAGTTTAAATAATGGAGTCTTTGGAGTTTTTGGGAATACAGGTACAGATTTCGATGTCACAAGATCTCCAAGTTTAAGAGACGTTGTCAAACAAGATGGAAGTCTAAACGGTGCTTTTATGCATGATTCGAGTCTCAATTCATTAGCTGCAGTTGTTGCACATTATAATAGTATTGATCCAACAGGAATTACAAACTTGGACCCAAGGTTACAAGGTCCTCCAGGAGGAAATGGACAACAACTTAATCTCACGCAAGCAGAGATAGATGCACTTGTCGCATTTTTGGAAACATTATCAGGATCAGATGTGTATACAAATTCAAAATGGAGTGATCCTTTTCAATAGCAATTCAATTACAGATTATTTAAAATACGCTCTAATGCCATGCCTCTCGATCCTTTGATGAGTAGTGTGGCATTTTTTATTGAATTTTGCTGAAGGTAAGCCTCTAATTGTTCAAATTTTCCAAATTTGTTAGAAGATGATTGGGTTTTGGTTTTGTAGAAGTTTTCACCAATAAAAAATATATTAGAATCGAATTTTTCTTCGACAAAATCAACGATGGCTTGATGCTCGAAAGGTGCGTCTTCACCAAGCTCAAACATATCACCAAGAAAAATATACTTATCGTCAGCATCTAATTGAAGATAACTTTCAAGCGCTGCCATCATGCTAGTCGGATTGGCGTTATAGGCATCCAAAATAATTTTATTTGACCCTTTTTCGATAATCTCTGAACGGTTATTATTCGGATTGTAACTTTCAATAGCAGATTTTATTTTATCAGGAGAAACATTGAAATAGGCTCCAATAGCAATGGCAACAGCAATGTTACCATGGTTGTAAGCACCGATTAAATGGCTTTCTATTGTCTTGTTTTGGTATTCAATATTTACAAAAGGATTTGCGCCGATATGAGTGACTTTACAATCTGCAGAATTAGAATTACCAAAAGTTGAAACCTTAGGATAATCTCCAATTTGCTTTATCTGTTTGGGGTCATCCATATTTATAAAAGCTGTTTTTTGATTTGCTTTTAAAAAATCGTACAATTCTGATTTACCTTTGATAACACCTTCGACACCACCAAAACCTTCTAAGTGTGCTTTACCAAAATTTGTAATCAACCCAAAGTCAGGTTCGGAAATTGAGCATAAAAATTCAATTTCTTTTTGATGATTTGCACCCATTTCTACAATACCCATATCCAAATCTTCGCCAAAGTCTAATAGCGTAAGTGCTACACCAATATGATTGTTTAGATTACCCTTTGTTGCACTTACAGAATATGTAGATGAAAGCACAACATTAATAAGTTCTTTTGTTGTGGTTTTTCCGTTACTGCCAGTTAAACCAATTATTGGATATTTAAGTTGCTTGCGATGGAAGTTGGCTAATTTCTGAAGCATCCTTAGGCTATCTTCTACATAAATAATATTGTCTGATTTACCCTTAAGTGAAATATCATCTACAACAGCATAACTAGCGCCAGCGTCAATGGCATTAACTGCAAATGCATTACCATCAAAGTTGTCTCCTTTTAAGGCGAAATAAATATCATTAGGCTTAATTTTTCGAGTATCAGTACAAACAGAATTATGCCTTTTGTATATACTATAGAGATCTTCAATATTCATACTATAAAAATAAAAAAGTCCCAACAATTGTTGGGACTATGAATCTATATTTTGATGAAATTAATTACGTGTTTTCTTGTTGCTTTTTGCTTTAGAACCAACGCGTGATACAGCACATCTAAATCCGATATAATCTGTAGCCATATCTTGTGGGAAGAAACGACGTTGAGCAGGATCAATCCAATATACTCTATCCTTCCATGAACCACCTTTGTATACACGAGCCTCATCGTTAATTAAAGAAGTTCGTCTATCCGACTGGTCAAATTCCTTAATCATTTTTCCGCTTGCCGAATCTACATCAATTTTGTGTTTCGGTGAATTGTATACTTTTCGTGTATCGAAATTCTCATCTTCAAAGTTATCTCTATAATAACGAGAAGACTTTTGGTCACCATCTCTAAAGTTTCGGTTATCACTTCTGTCAAAGTTAGTACGTAAATACGTCTCTTTCTCGTCTACTTCTACCTTCTTTATTTCACCAGGTAATTCACGAGCAACAATTTTACCGTTACTTAAGGTGTCATAAACAACTTCCTGAATAATTTTCACAGTCCCGTCGTCATTGATAGCATTTTTGTAGTAAGTATTACCACGGTAGTAGTTGAAATCATTAAACTCATCATCTACAATTGGTCTGTATACGTCGGCTACCCATTCGGCAACATTACCTGCCATATCATACAAACCATAATCATTTGGTTGGTAGAACTTTACTTCTTGAGTAATATCAGCTCCATCATCAGACCAACCAGCAATTCCACCGTAGTCACCATCGCTTTGTTTAAAGTTTGCTAACTGATCACCTCTATTTTTTCTTTGGCCAGAACGTGTGTAAGTACCATCCCAAGGGTATTTTTTACGACCTCTATAAATATTGTAACTTCTTAACTCACTCATACCTAAAGCAGCATATTCCCATTCTGCTTCTGTTGGTAGTCTGTATTTCGGTCCTATTAGACCAGATTCACGTTTAGCATAAACATTAATAGTATCACCTTTCATGTTCACTTGTACGCGTCTCCTTGATTTTATTGGGTTGATGATAGAATCGTTACCACCATAAGTTTGAGTAGGTGCATTTATATAAGTGTCAGTACTAAATGTACTTCCCGCCTCTGCGCTATATTGAGAATCTCTTTCCAAATAACCAGCCTTCTGTAAGGACATTTCCGCTACTCTATCTGTACGCCAGTTAGCATACTCAACTGCTTGGATCCAACTCACACCAACCACAGGATATTGGCCATAGGCAGGATGACGTAAGTAATTTTCAGTCATCATTTCATTGTAGCCTAATCTATTACGCCAAACTAATGTGTCTGGTAACGCGCCTGTGTAGACGTTTGCATATTGAGCATCTTCTGGTGGATAAACAGTTTTGAGATAATCTAAATACATTAAGTAATTTGCATTTGTAACCTCAGATTCATCCATATAAAAAGACTGCACGTGTTGTTGTGAAGGTGAATTATTCCAATCATGCATTGGATCATCTTGTACTTTACCCATTGTAAAAGTACCACCTTCTATAAACACAGTCCCTGGAGGTGTTTCTTGTTCTTTAAAACTGGTGTTATACTGGAATCCACCATTCTTGTCATTAATAGCCCAACCAGTAGCGCTATCGACGTTTCCTGATTTTGATGAGCGTTTACAACTATAAGCAGTAACGATAAGGGCTGCTACTAATAATTTAAAATTTATGACGTTTCTCATAACTTTAGATTAAGTAAGTTCTTTAAATTGGACGTGCAATATAGTAATTAAAGGCAAACAAACAACATTTTTCATCGATAAAATGCAAAAAAAAGTGCATTTCATCCTGTTTTTTTGTCATTACAACGGATATTTTAACGTTTTAATCACTAAATTCACTTATCAATAACGGCGGGCAAAATAAATTATTGTCGTACTTTTGAAATAAAAATTGCGAGCTTATAATAAGGTATAAACTTAACCGTTAGTGCAACATGAAAAAGAGCTATACGCTTTTACTTTTATTTATCTGTTTTATTTCCTCTGGGCAGCAGAGAAACATATCCATTAATTGGGATGGTCATACAACATTGGAAACGGGTTATGCGAGTATAACGATACCTTCGTTTGATAAAGACCATTTTAGTTATAATCAAATAGATGGTCTACGCTATTTTATTCAATGGAAAGATTCAGGTCTTATAAATGAAACTAATGCTACCGTAACTAATGTAAGTTATTCGGTCATTTCGTCGTCAGAATTAAAAGATGTTAATCGCTCTACAATCCCAACAGAATTAAAATTTAGAATTGCAAATGTTGATGGAAGAGGTGATAAAGCAGTTTATTTCGAAATTTCACCAATAATTAGAGATGGTAATGTGTTTAGAAGAATAAACCGTTTTACCATAAACTATAGTCTTGGTGCAGCAAGGAATGCAGGATCTAGTGCACGATTTTCTAATATTACAAATTCTGTGTTGGCAAGTGGTAATTGGTATCGTTTTTATGTAGATACAACAGGTGTACACCGTTTGTCCAGAAATTTCCTGAGCCAATTGGGTGTAGATGTCAATTCCTTAAACCCACGTAATATTAAAATATATGGTAACGGTGGCGCTATGCTGCCATATAGAAATTCTGAAACACAATTTTTAGATGTCCAAGAAAATGCTATTTATGTACAAGGAGAAGAGGATGGCAGTTTTGATAATAATGATTTCATTTTATTCTATGCACAAGGACCAAGAGGATTTAATCAAGAACAAAACACGCATATAAATTCATATACTGATAGAACCTATTATTACCTTAATATAGGAAGTGATGCCGGGAAACGGATTACCCCAATAAATCAGCCAACAGACGATGCGGATTTTCAGATTGATGATTTTCAGGATTATACCTTTTACGAAAGTGATGAATTTAATCTTGTTAAATTAGGCCGACGTTGGTTTGGCGATAAGTTTGATGTTGAAAATGAGCGTAACTTTTCTTTTGAAATTCCTAATGTCGAAACTTCAACTCCAGTTACCGTGCAGATTGTTTTTGGTTCGGTTTCTGAGTTGCCATCTTCCATGGGAGTATCAGTCAATGGAAATACTTCGACCGTAAATTTACCATCCATTAATCCAGATGGATTTATTTATGGTACACAAGCACTTTACAACAATAATATTAATGTTTCTGGAGAAACAGTTGATATAGAGCTGAATTACGACAATGGAGGAAACCCAATTGCCAGTGCTTATGTAGATTATATCACTGTAAGATCTACACGCCAATTATCATTTGTTGAGGATGCTCAATTGAGTTTCAGAAATAATAGCGTTGGTTCAAATTCAGGTATAGCTCAATACAATATTAGTGATGCATCAAGTGTAGATCAGGTATGGGATGTTACAGACGTACTTAATGTACAATCCGTACAAAATGATAATGCATCAAATTTTAGCTTTAAGGTGAATGCGGGTGAGGTGCGTGAATATCTCGCATTTTCAATTTCAGATGCCATTGTTCCAAACGTAGATGCCTCTGTTCAAGTCCCTAATCAAAACCTTAAAGGAACAATATTAACTGACGATCAAGGGCAATTTCAGGATTTGGATTACCTAATCGTTACACCTCAAATTTTTCTTGGTCAGGCAGAACGATTAGCCGAGATAAATAGGTTTCACAATAATATTACGGTTAAGGTTGTAACACTGCAAGAAATTTATAATGAATTTAGTACTGGTAATCCAGATATTGCAGCTATACGTAACTTTGTTCGTTATATTTATAACAATGCAAGTACTGCAGCAAATCGAATAAAGTATGTAGGTCTTTTCGGAGATGCCTCATACGATTATAAGGACAGGATTAATAATAACACCAACTTCGTGCCGTCATGGTTTTCATTAAACTCATTTAGTGTTACCAACTCATTGATTTCAGATGATTTTTATGGTATGATGGATGATTCTGAGGGCACATTGAATTTTATAGATCGATTAGATATTGCTGTTGGTCGAATGTTAGCAGACAGTCCACAACGCGCTAAAGAAATAGTAGATAAGATAGAAGCGTATTACGCTGAAGACTCTTATGGGAGTTGGCGAAATAATGTTCTATTAGTTTCAGATGATGTCGACGAGGCTTTTGAAAGCGTTTTACAAGAAACAACCGATCAGGTTGCAACAGACTTAAAGGTGCAAAAACCATTTATAAATTCTATAAAAGTACATTCTGATGCGTTTTTACAACAAGCTTCTGCTGGTGGCGACCGCTACCCTGAGGTTAATGAGGCATTTCAGAATGCTATAAATGTTGGCGTGCTATTGGTTAATTACTTTGGACATGGTGGTGAATTAGGTTTAGCTGATGAACGAATTTTTGATATTAATGATTCTCAGTCCATTAATAATAATTGTCGTTTCAATTGTTTTGTGACCGTAACTTGCGAATATACCAAGTACGATAACCCAGATTTACCAACAGCTGGTGAGTTTACCTATTGGAATACCCGCGGTGGTGCTGTAGCATTAATCACAACTACACGTCAAATCTTTGTAAGTGTCGGTACCGCTTACAATGATATTTTAGAAGATTATTTATTTGCTTATGGTTCTAACGACTATCCATCAATGGCAGAAGCCTTACGTCAAACAAAATTAGATCCAACTTTAGCAGGAAGTTCTCAGAATCGTTTAGTGCATTTTATTGGTGACCCAGCTATGAAATTAGCCGTTCCACGACCAAGCATTCAATTGACACATATAAATGACGTACCTATTACGGAAACCACTGATGTGCTTCAGGCATTGGGTCGTGTGAAATTATCGGGAGAAGTAACCGATGAGAGCGGAAACTTGTTAACTAATTATAACGGTATACTAACAGCTACGGTCTTTGATAAAGAAATTGAAAGAAGAACACTTGCCAACGACGGTATTACTGATAGTAATGGTACTATTTTCTTAGATTTCACAACCTTGGGAGAAATTATTTTTAAGGGACAAGCAACAATCACCAATGGTATCTTCGAATTTAATTTTGTTGTGCCAAGAGATATTGGTGTCCCAGTCGGTCCAGGAAAGGTTAGTTTTTATGCAAAACGAAATAACGTATTAGAAGATCAAACAGGATTTAGTATAGATATTCAAGTTGGAGGAATCAACCAAAATGCGGATGAGGACAATATTGGACCGCTGATTAATCTTTTTATGAATGACGAAAACTTTATTTCAGGCGGAATCACGAATGAGTCACCAACATTACTGGCAAAACTTCAGGATGATAACGGCATAAATACAGCAAGCGGTATTGGACATGATATCACAGTAATTTTAGATGGTGATGAAACTAATCCGTTTGTACTTAACGATTATTATCAGGCTAACGTAGATGACTACACTAACGGAACTGTTACTTTTAACTTTAGAGATTTAGAGCCAGGTTTACATACTTTAACGTTGAAAGCTTGGGACGTATACAATAACTCATCGACCTCAGAAATTCAATTTGAAGTTTTTAATAATAATAAACTGTTGGTTATTGAGAATGTTCTAAACTATCCAAACCCATTTGTAGATTACACTGAATTTTGGTTCAACCACAATAGTAGTGATGCATTGGATATATCTGTCCAGATTTTTACAGTTTCGGGTAAATTAGTCAGAACACTTAATGGTCAAACAAATACATCTGGTAAATCAACGAGCACATTATCTAGAGATATTGTCTGGGATGGAAGAGACGATTTTGGTGATAAAATTGGAAAAGGTGTTTATATATATAAACTAAAAGTCAAATCTCAACGTTTAAACATACAAGTCGAAAAAATTGAAAAACTTGTAATCCTCTAATAATAAATTATATTTGTTAACATTTCTTTAAGTTATAGATTGATAAAGAAGAAGAACAGAATGAAGAAAATCCTAATAGTTATATTGGCTTTTGTAACCACAAAAGCATCATTTTCGCAACAAACTGTAGTCAACCCCAATGACTCTCGAGTTATCACGACTGGTATACCATTTATGCTTGTTGCGCCAGACGCACGGTCTGCAGCCTTAGGTGATATGGGTGTGGCCACATCTGTCGATGGTTTCTCTCAGCAGTACAATCCAGCAAAGTATGCGTTTTCCGAAGCAAAATCTGGTGTTGGAGTGAGTTTCACACCTTACTTAACGCGATTGGTAAATGATATTTCTATTGGTTATGCAACATATTTCAATAGATTAAGTGATTATAGTGCGGTTTCGGCGAGTCTAAAATATTTTAGCCTTGGTGAAATTGTTTTAACTCAAGATGCAAATACACCTGGAATTCCCGTAAAACCAAATGAATTTGCGGTAGATGTTGCGTATTCATTAAAACTCAACGATCAATTTTCAATGGCGGTTGCGCTTCGCTATTTTAGGTCAGCTTTACGTATTGGTCAGGTAGATCCTAATGCCAATGCAGGAAGTTCTTTTGGTGCTGATATAACAGGATATTACCAAAGTGAAGAGGAAGCGTATGATAGCTTCAATGGACGTTGGAGATTTGGTTTTGCACTGCAAAATTTGGGTCCAAAATTTAGTTATAACGATCAAGGTCAAGATGTGTTTCAACCTTCAAACTTAAGGTTAGGCGGAGGTTTTGATTTTATTTTTGATCAGAATAGTAAGTTAGCGGTAACAGCTGAAGTATCTAAGTTATTAGTGCCAACGCCACCAATATTAGGTTTTGAAGATACTGATGGTGATGGTGTCCAGGATGGTGATGAACCTACAATTATTGTTGAAGGACAAGACAATGATGTAAGTTTCCTGTCTGGGATTTTTCAGTCTTTTGGAGATGCCCCAGGAGGATTTAGCGAAGAACTTAAGGAGTTTACTTATTCATTAGGAGCAGAGTATACGTATAACAATTCATTTGCATTACGCGCAGGATATTTTAATGAAGCCGAAGAAAAAGGAGCACGAAAGTTTTTTGCGTTGGGTGCCGGCTTTAAGTATACAACTATACAGTTAGATTTATCATACCTATTCTCAGCTTCAAGAGTTCAAAGTCCATTAGAGAATACATTGCGTTTCTCGTTAACGTTCAATTTTGGAGATGGTACGTATACCGAATATTAGTCGTATATTACATAGAAGAAATACAAAACTATTGTCTAATCGCAATAGTTTTTTTGTCTGTAGGATTTTATGAAAGCAATTAAGATAGAAACCAATTTACAGGTTTTTGATTCACTTCAAGAACTTCCAGAAAAAGTCCAACAGTTAATGGAAATTGCTGTGGATACTCGTGAAAAGGCATATGCACCATATTCCAAATTTAAAGTAGGCGCTGCCATTTTATTGGATAATGAAGAGATAGTATCAGGGAGTAACCAAGAGAATGCATCTTATCCTTCGGGCTTATGTGCCGAGCGAACAGCACTTTATTATGCGGGTGCAAAATATCCTGAAGCAAAAATGGTAATTATGGCATTAACAGCATCTTCCAAAAATCAAATAACGGATAAGCCTATACCGCCATGTGGAGCATGCAGACAAGCTATCGCAGAGTACGAAAACAAACAGGAATTGCCAATTGAAATTTACTTCATGGGTGCTGAAGGAAAAATTATTAAATCCAATTCTTTAGCAAACCTATTACCTTTTGGTTTTGAAAGTTCTGTACTCTAACGTTTTCGTTTAGGAATAGTATTAAACTCTCAATTTTTTACAAATTTCTTTCCCTTAGTTTTGGGTTAAAAATATTATTTTTGTTTTCGGCTTTTGAAAAATTTCAAAGCACGAATTAGATATAAATTTTATAGATGGAAAAAGTAACAAAAGAGGTTTACCTTAAATGGTACGAAGACATGTTGTTTTGGCGTAAGTTTGAAGACAAGCTGGCAGCTGTTTATATACAACAAAAAGTGAGAGGTTTTCTTCATTTATATAATGGTCAAGAAGCTGTATTGGCTGGTGCTTTGCACGCTATGGATCTTACCAAAGACAAAATGATTACAGCTTATCGAAACCATGTTCAGCCTATTGGTATGGGTGTTGACCCAAAACGAGTAATGGCTGAGCTTTATGGTAAAGCTACAGGAACATCTCAAGGCCTTGGAGGTTCAATGCATATATTTTCTAAGGAACACCGTTTCTATGGTGGTCATGGAATTGTCGGTGGACAAATACCTTTAGGTGCAGGAATTGCATTTGGTGATAAGTATCATGACTGTGATGCTGTAACTATTTGTTGCTTTGGTGATGGTGCTGCAAGACAAGGATCATTACATGAGACGTTTAACCTGGCAATGCTATGGAATTTACCTGTTGTTTTTGTTTGTGAAAACAACGGTTATGCTATGGGAACTTCTGTAGAACGAACAGCAAATCATACTGATATCTGGAAACTTGGTTTAGGTTATGAAATGCCTTGTGGGCCTGTAGATGGTATGAATCCAGTAAAGGTGGCAGAAGCTTTTGACGAAGCAATACAACGCGCAAGAAATGGTGGTGGTCCAACATTTTTAGAAGTCAAAACTTATCGTTACAGAGGTCATTCAATGTCTGATGCACAGCATTATCGTACAAAAGAGGAAGTAGAAGAATATAAAAAGATAGATCCTATTACTCAAGTAAAAGATATTATTCTGAAGGAAAATTACGCAACGGAAGAAGAGATTAAAGCAATTGATAAACGTGTGAAAGCCCTAGTCTCGGAATGTGAAAAATTCGCAGAAGAATCTCCATATCCAGAATTAAATGTTATGTACGATTCTGTATACGAGCAAGAAGATTATCCATTCATTCAACATAAACTATAAGAAATGGCAGAAGTAATTAACATGCCAAGACTTAGCGATACCATGGAAGAAGGTACCGTGGCAACTTGGTTAAAAAAGGTTGGTGACAAAGTAGAAGAAGGAGATATTTTAGCCGAAATTGAAACAGACAAGGCTACTATGGAGTTTGAGTCTTTTCATGAAGGTACTTTACTTCATATTGGTGTTCAAGAAGGAGAAACCACAAAAGTAGACGCTTTATTAGCTATAATTGGTGATGAAGGGGAAGATATTTCAGGTCTGTTAAATGGTTCTGCTGAAAATGCTGAAGAAAAGTCTGAGAATGATTCGTCTGATAAGGCCGAGTCTCCTGCTCAAGAATCATCCACAAATGATAGCGCAGAAGTACCAGAAGGTGTCGTAGTAGTTACTATGCCAAGATTAAGTGATACAATGGAAGAAGGTACGGTAGCTACTTGGTTAAAAAATGTAGGTGATGAGGTCGAAGAAGGTGATATTTTAGCAGAAATTGAGACCGATAAAGCAACGATGGAATTCGAATCCTTTAATGCAGGAACATTATTACATATTGGACTTAACGAAGGAGAATCAGCCAAGGTTGATGCTTTATTAGCCATTATTGGACCTGCAGGAACAGATGTTTCAAACTTAGCGAAGAATTTTTCAATAGGAAGTACTGCTGAGGCAAAACCAAAAGAAGAAAATCCTCCAACGAAGTCAGAAAAGCAGGAAACACCAAAGCCAGAAGTTAAAAAAGAGGCGGCTCCAGTAGTTTCAACTTCAACTCCTGAAACAAGCTCAGGTCGAATTTTTGCCTCGCCATTAGCTAAGAAAATGGCTGAAGAAAAGGGAATTAACCTAAGTCAAGTAAGTGGAAGTGGAGAAAATGGTCGAATCGTGAAACGCGATATCGAAAACTTTACACCTTCTGCGGTAGCATCTACAAGTTCTGCACCTGTAGCCAAATTTGTGCCATCTGGTCAAGAAGATTTCGATGAGGTTAAGAACAGCAATATGCGCAAAGCGATTGCTAAGAATTTAGCAAAATCGAAATTTACGGCACCGCATTACTACCTCAATGTCGAATTTGATATGGATAATGCTATTGCCTTTAGAGCGCAATACAACTCCTTGCCTGATACTAAAATTTCATTTAACGACATGATAGTGAAGGCTTGTGCTTTGGCATTACGTCAACATCCACAAGTTAATTCTCGTTGGTTCGATGATCATATGCAATTAAACAATCATGTACATATTGGTGTTGCAGTAGCAGTGCCTGACGGATTAGTTGTACCAGTAGTCAAGTTTGCCAATGAGCAAAGCTTGCCACAAATTGGTGCTGCAGTAAAGGATTTTGCTGTAAGAGCACGCGACAAGAAATTGACATTAGACGAAATGGAAGGTAGCACGTTTACGATATCTAACTTGGGTATGTTTGGTATAGAGAGTTTTACCTCTATCATTAATCAACCTAATTCAGCTATCTTATCAGTTGGTGCTATTGTACAAAAACCAGTCGTGAAAAATGGACAGGTTGTTCCGGGTAATACTATGAAGTTAACCATGGCTTGTGACCATAGAACAGTCGATGGTGCAACTGGTGCATTATTTTTACAAACCTTGAAAGGATATATAGAAAATCCAGTTACAATGTTAGTATAATCTGATAGTAACAAAAATATAAGACCTGAAGTGATTTAATTCGTTTCAGGTTTTTTTATCTTTAAGAATTAAATCGTTCTCATGAAAAAAATCAACTACTTATTAATAATCTCAGTACTTCTAATATCATGTGCGCTAAAAACATCTGGTGATGATGATGAAAAAGGTTCAGACGGTAAATCTTCAGTTGAGATAACCAAAGAAAGTATTCAAACTAATATGGAATACTTGGCCAGTGATGATTTAGAAGGTCGAAATACTGGGACTATAGGAATTGAGAAAGCGGCCATATACATAGAAGAGTTTTTTAAAAAAAATAGCGTCAAACCATTCTTTGAGACTTACCGTGACTCATTCGATATCAAAAGACCTTTAAATCCAAAGGAAAATGAAGAAGTAAATAATATCATTGGATATAATGTTGTTGGATTTGTTGAAGGAAATGACGCTAAACTAAAAAATGAGTTTGTTATACTTGGAGCACACTATGATCATATTGGGCAAGGAAAAGAGGTTAACGGAGATACTATTGCAAATGGAGCCAATGATGATGCGTCTGGAACCGTTGCTATTATGGAGTGGGCAAGGTATTTTGCAAAAACCGAGAGTAACAAGCGTAGTATATTGTTTGTGTTGTTCTCCGCTGAAGAGATGGGGTTAAAAGGCTCATGGCATTTGGCAGAAAAACTGAAACAACAAAATATCGATTTATATACCATGATTAATTTTGAAATGATTGGTGTGCCGCGTTCGGAGGACGTGGAAATGGCTTACATAACTGGATACGACAATTCAAATATGGCCTCTAAGCTCAATGAATACATTGGAGGAGAAACCATAGGGTTTTTAGAGAAAGCAAAAGAATTTAGATTATTTCAACGAAGTGATAACTATCCTTTTTATAAAGAATTTGAAAACCCTTCACACGCCATTTCTACATTCGATTTTACGAATTTTGATTTTTACCACCATGTAGATGATGAAGCCGAAAAAATGAATTTTGACCATATGACAGATTTCATAAAAAAGATGATACCTGCAATTGAGGGAATGGCAAACTCTGAGTCTAAAGACATAAAGCTTAACAATGATTAAGAATATTATTATCACCGGAACAAGTCGTGGTATAGGCTATGAGCTTGTACAGTTATTTTCAAATTTAGGACATAATGTATTGGCGCTATCTAGAAATGCACAACCCATTAGTGAACTCAAACTGAAAAACGTGACTTCACTGTCATTAGACCTTAATGAAGAATCCTCGTATACTAAGGTTCAAAAATTTATAGAATCTGAATGGGAACATGTTGATATCTTAATCAATAACGCAGGCAGACTTCTCAATAAACCATTTGCTCAAACAAACTTTGCAGATTTCAATGAGGTTTATAAAACAAATGTTTTTGGAGTTTCTGAAATGACACGAATTGTTTTACCATTTATGAAAAGCAATGGTCATGTGGTAACAATCAGTTCCATGGGTGGAATTCAAGGAAGTGCAAAGTTCCCTGGTTTGGCAGCCTATAGCTCTAGTAAAGGTGCTGTTATAACGTTGACAGAGTTATTAGCTGAAGAATATAAAGAAACAGGTCCTCAGTTTAATGTTCTTGCATTAGGTGCAGTACAAACAGAAATGCTGGAAGAAGCTTTTCCTGGTTATCAAGCGCCACTAACAGCCTTACAAATGGCAGACTATATTCTTGAATTTTCGTTGAATGGGAATGCATATTATAATGGTAAAGTTCTTCAAGTATCCAATTCAACACCGTAATGGAGTCCTAATGTTAAAATTGTGATTTTAACTTTATAATTCTTCAATACAACCGTGTTCTTAACACTTTTTTAAGAGTAATTTTTATCTTAGCAAAAAAAGAAAAAAATGCTAAGAAAATTACCAAGCAGATTCTCTTTTACGCTTTTGTTTTTATTTTTTGGGACAACGATTGTTTTGGCTCAATCTTTTAATCGTGTAGAAGATATAGTAGGGTTGGGAATTCTTCAAGAAAACAATGGAGTAGCAGTCGCAGACTATGATGGAGATAATGATTTGGACATTTTCGTTGTTGCTAAAGCTCCAGACGATTCTAATTCTCCAAAAACCTTAAGTCGATTATTTAGAAATAATAATGATGGTACCTTCTCAGACGTTACTGCAGCAGCAGGGTTAACAGATTTATTGTTGCCAGCCGATGCAGGTCTTGATTTCACAGGATTAGATGGTCAGAAAAGTGGTGCATCTTGGGGTGATTATAATAATGATGGGTTTCCAGATCTTCTATTAACATACTCATTCCAAGTACAACTTTGGAGGAATTTAGGCAATGGAACCTTCGTCAATTTATCTTCA
>CBFHYD010000028.1:0-10719 GCA_965659975.1 Winogradskyella sp.
GATTAAGAAGTGCGACTTTATCTATGTTGTTTGCATATAGTACATCCAGATTCTCATTTTCTAAAATGTCATCATCTGTACTTAAACTTTCATTCTGATCTTTGAATACGATTGCAAAACGACCATCGTAGTATCCGGATTTTAAGAATATTTCGTAGTTACTTTCTCTCAGATTGTGATATACATCTAACTCAATATCATGTAAATAAATGTCTTGATCATCTGCTATATTAGATACATCGTCAAGTTTATTGTATTATTACCATCCGTGGCAGTGTATACGATAAGTCGGTGACTTGCAAATTCATCCATTGAGCTCGCTGCCTGAATTACATAGAAACCACCATTTATTCCCCAAAACATATCATCGTCCATATAATCATAGGTAGTACTATCATAACCCCAATCTATACCAGTTGTTGTTTCTTCATCTATAGTTAATAACAACTGTCTGTTCTGATTATTAGGTGACACAAAACCAATTCTCATTTTTGGTCGTGGATCTATTGTATCTTCTGTATTTTCATTTACCGCAGTGTTACCTGATCTAAATGATTCACCATTAGTAGTATTTTCTTTTTTGAACACACGTTGTCCGTTATTAAAGTTTATTGTTCCGTCATCATCTGCTACAACGAAGAAACCTTGCCCAACTGGGATATAGCGATTTGGAGCTTGTGTACCAGAACCAAAGGGAGATACATCTGGATCTGGAGTCGCCGCCTAACTATAAGGTGCGCCTACACTACCTGCTAAGTTATATGTAGCATAACCAACTTGATAGTTTGCTAAGATGTGGTCTCCACCACCATAGTGATCCCAGAAATATAAAGTACCACTTGTTGTTGCGTCTTCAACTTCTTCTGAAGGTTCGACTGGGTCATCGCTGTAGAATAGGGTAGGACCATTATCAATGATAAATTGTCTTGCATCGATTGCTGATGCATAAGGGTTACCAACTAAGTAATCATTATACTGATTTATCGTTAAGTTAATATCTGCGTTATTCGGTTTTCCAAGGAATGTATAATTTTGTTCGGTTGCTTCACAGCCTGGGCCTTTCATTGTATAACCTTCACCTGGTAAAATAGTACCAGTGGCTCTAACATGCTCCCATGCTGAGTAATCACCATCTGTATTATTTGCAAATTTTCAAATCCAATAGTCTGCGATTGTTACTGGATTAGTGTCGCTTCCGTCATAACCAGAAGACGTAAAATTAACTGCATTGGTTCCGTCCAGCATAATATCTTCTACTGTATAGGAATATCTATTTGGATTGGAGCTTAGAGGATCTACACTTGTTTCACCTACAGGAGAAGACCAGTAGTTATAGTGGTAGGTATCAGCTGTACCTTGTTGGTCTTTTTCAAGTTCACCAGAAGGTCCAATTAACAAATCACTATCCGTAGTCTGAATTAACTGCGATTCGCCTTCAAGATCTATCTTACCACCAATTTCAAGGTAATGCGATACAGTATATCCGTAACCTTCATTAGTTGTGTTATCTCCATCTACCTTGACCTCACCACTAGTTAGAATATGTGCTAAGACTGTTCTATTACCTTCGTTATCATTTCCATCTGGACCAGGAGAATTCACAACATCATCGTCAAATAAAGTTGTATTGTTAATAGTAATATCATGTGATGTTTCAACAATATTCCAGTCAATAGAAATATCATTATCTGCTAATGAGCGACTACCTGGAATTGTCTGTACAACTCCATTAGTCCAAGTTGAATCGTCCGTCCAGTCACCAGCTTGAGTAGATACATATGGTAATGGCGCTGATTGAAAATCTACTGTACGTAACTGGCGTAAGTAACCGATTAGGTTATTACCTGACTCATTATTGGTGTTTGTATAAGTATATCTTGACATTGGGAAGTAACCACGTAGGTTTGAGAAATCTAAAATAGATAAAGTGTAATTTAAAGGTAGGATTTTTAGAGCTGCTCGCATAATTTAGTGGGAATTATATCTATCAATAGTCTGAATTACAACTTATTGAATATGCAAACAAAAAAAGTCCAATAGTGTAGTACTGGACTTTTTATTTTGTAGCGAGAACGAGATTTGAACTCGTGACCTCCGGGTTATGAATCCGACGCTCTAACCAACTGAGCTACCTCGCCTTGAAATCGGGTGCAAATATAAAATATTTTCTGCCAAGACAAAGATTAGATTTTAAAAATTATTTTCTGCTTAAAGTTTTGTTGTTTATAAGAATTATATATATTGAACTTCTAATATTAAATCATCTATGGACGATAAAATTAAGTACGAATTAGAATTCCCAATTCAAGCGTCTCCTTCTTTACTTTTTCAATATATTTCTTCACCATCTGGTTTATCCGAGTGGTATGCCGACAATGTAAATAGCCGAGGTGAGAAGTTTACCTTCATTTGGGATGGCAGTGAGGAAGATGCCAAGCTTTTGCTTAAGAAGAGTGGAGAGCGTGTAAAGTTTAGATGGTTAGAGGATGAAGAAGAAGGAAATTCATACTATTTCGAAATAAGAATTCAAGTAGATGAAATAACCAAAGATGTATCCTTAATGTTAACCGATTTTGCCGAAGAAAATGAATTAGAAGAATCTAAAATGTTGTGGGAAAATATGATAGGAAGCTTAAAGCAAGTTTTAGGTTCTCGATAGAATAAATAAGTATTACAAGCCTTATCTTTTTCCCGATTTATTTGGGACTTTTTTTATGGTAAATTTTAATGGAAAAATTGTAGACGGTGAAGAACCATTAGTATCTATTTCTAATCGCGGTTATAAATATGGAGATGCACTTTTTGAGACTATTAGAGTAGTTAATGGTAAAGTACTCTTTTTAGAAGATCATTACTTTAGACTTATGGCCTCTATGCGGATACTACGTATGGATATTCCGATGAATTACACTATGGAGTTTTTTGAAGCTGAAATTTTAAAGACCATTGATGCCAACCCAAATCTGAATAACTCCGCACGAATAAGATTAAATGTCGATCGAGGAGAAGGTGGAAAGTATATGCCATCGGATTTTTCTAATGTTCATTTTAATATCATAGCCGAACCATTAGAAAATCTTTTTTATTCAGAACATTCATTTGAAGATTTTCACGTAGACCTTTATAAAGATTACTACTTGTCTCCAGGACTTCTTTCTGGTTTAAAAACCAATAACAAATCACTACAGATTATTGGAAGTATTTATGCTGAAGAAAATGGTTTAGACAATTGTTTAGTCCTCAATACAAACAAAATGGTTGTAGAGGCATTAAATGGTAACTTATTTTTGGTAAAAGGCGATAAAATTAAAACGCCTCCGTTGGAAGATGGTTGTCTAAGAGGTGTAATGCGCAAACAGATTCTGAGTTTATTACAAAAAGATCCTAATTATATTTTTGAAGAAAGCTCCATATCACCTTTTGAATTGCAAAAGGCCGATGAGCTATTCATTACAAACACAATTGTTGGTATACAATCCATTGGTAGTTACCGCAAAAAGAATTATGAAAATGCTGTTGCCAAGGAGATTTTGGTAAATCTAAATACTAAAATAAGACTTTCTTAATTGTAGCTAGGATTTTCGGGCGCATTAGACCAAATGGAATATTCGCCACCCATTTCTAACATTTTCTCTTTCCAAAATTCGTTACTACACTTAGAAATTAATTGATTTTTGTGGGTATTTTTGGTTATTACCCATGCATGAGAAGCCAGTTCATCATTTAATTGTTGTTCTCCCCAACCAGAATAGCCTAAAAAGAACTTGATATCCTCAGGCTCAATCTGATTAGAGTTTATGAGCTCTAAAACGGTGTGAAAATCACCACCCCAGAAAATCTCTTCGGAAATCTCTATACTGTTTGGTATTAAATCTGGTAACTTATGTATAAAGTACAAGTTATCCTGTTCAACGGGTCCACCATTATAGATTGGAAAATCTGCTTGAGTGTTTTCGACTAAATCCTTGAGGTTGAAATCCAATTTTTTATTCAGAATAAAACCTACAGAACCTACTTCGTTATGATCAGCTAATAGTACTACAGCTCTATTAAAAGACATATCCCCAATAATAGATGGTTCTGCTATCAGTAAACTTCCTTTAACTAATTCTGCCATAGGATTTTGGTTAAGATACTATTAAGATAGATAAAAATTTTTAATCCAGCTTTATTAGACAAAATATATGGTCATAAAAAAAGCTCACTTTAAAAGTGAGCTTCTATATCTTTAAAACAAAATTTGCTTAGTTTACAGCATCGCTTAAGTCAGAACCTGCCTTAAACTTCACTACATTTTTAGCTTTAATTTTGATTGTCTTACCAGTTTGTGGGTTTCTTCCATCTCTTGCAGCTCTTCTTGTAACTGACCAAGAACCAAAACCTACTAAAGATACACGGTTACCTTTTTGTAAAGCACCTTCGATATCGATTAATAAACCGTCTAATGCTTTTTTAGCAGCAGCTTTAGTGATACCTGCATTCTCTGCCATGCTGTTGATTAAATCTGTTTTGTTCATAAAATGTAAAATTTAAATTATTAAATGATTGGCTCTCAACTAAAAAGTTGATTGCAGTAACAAATTTATACGTATAATCCACTAAAACAAGGAAAACCCCAGTAATTACGGGGTTTTGTTGATAACTTGGTCAATTTGTTAATAAAGCTATGCTAAAAATCAGGAATTTCTTTCAGGCCACTACTAATAAGGGATTAGAGCATTTTTGCATTTTTATCGAAAGAAAAACCATTCAAAAGTGATTTAAAATCCATTTTTCGTTTTCCTGGAAGTTGTATTTCTAAGATTTTAATGAATCCATTTTTACAGGCTACTTTTATGTCATTATTATCAATTATTACCTCGCCATTTTGGTAATTGTGTATTTCATTAAGTTTAGACACATTAAATAGTTTTATAGCCAATTTGTCTTCGTTATTTTGAAGGTAACACCAAGCTGAAGGAAATGGGTTTAGGCCCCGAATCTTGTTATATATATTGTCTAAACTTTCATTCCAATCAATTTTACAGTTATTCTTATTGAGTTTATAAGCTGTCTTAAGATCTTGATCTTTTGGCTGCACAGTAGTTTTGGCTTTATCCATTTCTATGAGCTCAACAGTCTTTATAACAAGTTTACTTCCAATGACCATTAATTTATTATGAAGTTCACCAACAGTTTCTGATTCTGAGATGTCAACTTCCTCTTTTAAAATTATGGCACCTGTATCTATCTTTTCATCAATAAAAAAGGTTGTAACTCCAGTTTTCTCTTCACCATTAATTATGGCCCAATGAATTGGTGCTGCACCGCGATAGTTTGGCAGCAAAGATGCATGTAAGTTAAACGTGCCATACTCAGGTATCTGCCAAACAATTTTTGGTAACATTCTAAAGGCCACAACAATCTGCAGATTTGCGTTCAATGACTTTAACTTATCAATAAATGCTTCAGACTTTAGATTTTTAGGTTGCATGACTTTCAAGTCATTATGTAGGGCAAATTCTTTTACTGCAGACGATTTTAATTTTCGTCCTCGACCTGCTGGTCGATCAGGTGCAGTGATTACACCGACGACATTATAATTATGTTTTATTAATAGTTTAAGAGTACCAACGGCAAAATCTGGTGTACCCATAAAGACTATTCGTAAATCTCTTTTGTTACTCATTTATTTTATAAGTGTTTTGTTCTGTTATTTGGATTTCTTCTCGCTCAATAAGCGATGCAATATTAGATAAAAGTTCCGTTTTGGAATATTTTAATTTTTCAATTAGTGCCCTTGAGGACAAATCCGAATTTTTTAAAGCATTAAGTATGCCAGTCTGTATATCTTGTGATGAATTATTAGTTTTCTCACTTTTCAAACAAACTGAACATTTTCCACACAATTCTGTTATTTCTTGATCAAAATAAGATACCAGCTCAATACTTTTACAAACATCTTCATTTTTTGTGTATTTTATTACGGCTTGTATTTGATTCTTCTTTAGTTCTTGTTGCTGGTTTATTATTGGTATTATGGGATTTATAGTTTTTTCATCTTCACGTGGTTTAATGAAAGTAATTACTGAGTCAGTATTGGCAATTTTTAGATCAATGATGTTTTGTGTTTCTATATCTTTTAAAGTAGAGATCAACTGGTCTAATCGAATATCCGCTTTGCTTGTAATAATATCCAGATTCACTTTGGTTGGGTAATCCATAATGCCGCCATAGGTTCGTAATAAGGCCTTTATGGTTTTGTCATGGTGCTTATTCTTTTCTAAGTACTTAAAAATTTCAGCGTTGTTAACTCTAAATTTAATGGTGGTTTGGTAATTAAAGCTCTGGTCCAGTGCAATAACGCTATTATTATCCAAAATCTTAAGCGCATTAAATGTGAGTCCAGCTTTTAAATTATAGGTATCACAAAATGCTTTAAAATTCAGCTCGTGCATTGTGTGCTGTCCTTCGCCATAGGAGATTTGGAAATAATTACACAACTTTTTGTAAACATATTTTATAGCGTCTACACTCGGTAATGAATTTAAAAATTGCCCTTTCAGTCTATCTTCATCTACTTTCCTTTTTAGGATAACGGCAACAGCATTTTTACCATCGCGACCAGATCTTCCTGCTTCTTGATAATAACTTTCTAAACTCTCGGGTAAGTTATAATGGATAACACTCCTAACATCTGGTTTGTCAATACCCATACCAAATGCTGTGGTGGCAACCATAATTGGTTTTTGGTTTTTCAACCATTCATGAAGTTTCTTGGTCTTTTCTTTATTTGATAAACCGCCATGGTAGTTGGTTGAAACAAATCCCTTAGAATTTAAATAATTATTGACTTCTATCGTTGCTTTTCGACTTCGAACATAGATGATGGAAGAACCAGGATTCTGTTTTAGTGTATCCACCAAATAGTAATTTTTATCTTCTGTATTAACTACTTGATACGATATATTTTTACGCTCAAATGAAGCGCTAAATCTTTTGGCGTCTATAAAATCTAATGATGTCAATATTTCTTCCTCTACGATGGATTTTGCAGTTGCAGTCAAGGCGATACAATTGACCGATGGTTGCAATTCTCTAAGTTTTTTGATGTTTGCATAGGCTGGTCTAAAATCATGTCCCCATTGACTAATACAGTGTGCTTCATCTACTGCGATTAAATTCACATTCATTTGCTGAATGCGTTCTTGTACAATGCTTTGCTGCAAACGCTCCGGCGATAAGTATAAGAACTTATAATTACCATAGATGCAATTGTCTAATTGTGTGTCTAATTCTGAATAGGATATTCCAGAAGTTAAAGCTATGGCTTTAATACCCTTTTCTTTAAGACTATTCACTTGGTCCTGCATTAGGGATACTAAAGGCGAAACGACAATGCAAATACCATCCTTTATTAATGCCGGAATTTGAAAACAAATCGATTTCCCACCACCAGTTGGTAATAGTGCTAAGGTATCATGTCCATTTAATATAGAGTCAATGATTTCTTCCTGTAAGGGTCGAAATGAACTGTAGTTCCAATAGCGCTCGAGTACCTCAACTGGGTGCATATTACAATTCTAAGGTCTGTACTATAAAATTAACTCTTTCTGCAACAGTACCAAAAGGGACTTCGATTAAGTCATAACCAAAATGTGTGTATGTTTTTATAAGATGATGATGTATGGTATTTGCTTGATCGAAATTCTCATAACGTTCGTTATCAGACTCGTATATATCAAGCCAAGGCGGAAGAAGAAATATGCGGTCGTATCTATAATCCAAACAGGCTTGCTCAAAATATTGGGGATATTCATCTCCGATGTAATCCATGTAAGCCAAAATATCTGGTAGTCCTCTATCTAAGAAAACCAATTCGGTTTTTTCCTCAGATGCTTTTTTAAATTGTTCACTGCGACCTTCTAAAAGCTTTTCACTAAAAAGTAATGGTTCTGTTAGGAATAATTGTTCTATTCCTGCTTTTCTGGCTTGTAAGGTTATTTGGCGTGAAATTTCATCGTAGCACAAAAAACCTTCTTCAATCAAGGCATTGATTATTGATGTTTTACCGGTGCCAGGACCACCAGTTATTGCTATTTTCTTAGGGATTGTCTTTTCGGCCATATTTGGCACAAAATTCGCAATTATTAATTAAACAAAAAACTAATAGTTAAAGTGTATATTTGCACCTCCAAAAATTGCATATGAGTTCATCAGATAAATCAGAAGAATTTTATAAAAAACTAAAATCACAATTGCAAGACACAGCAATGTGGCCAACCACATATTTATACAAATTTATTGTACTTACAGATAAGGCTCAAATCTCTAAAATTACAAACATCTTCAATAACCTTGGAGCGGTAATTAATACAACACCGTCAAAAAATGGAAAATACACAAGCGTTTCTATAAATGTTAGAATGAAAAGCCCTGACGCTGTGATTTCTAAATACAAGGAAGTTGCCGAAAAAGTAGAAGGTGTAATTTCTCTTTAATATCCTTTTCAGAATATTTTTTTTTTGTACTTTGCGTCAGAACCAAATGAACTACTGGTTCGTATTTAGTACTACACATTTATTTCAATTTTGATAGATAACTTAGAATACAACACGGAGCGTGAACATTTAATAATTCCCGAATATGGGAGACATCTACAAAAGATGGTAACTCACGCTAAAACAAGAGAAACAAAAGAAGAACGCAATCGATTAGCAAAAGCAATTATTTCGGTAATGGGAAATCTACAACCTCATTTACGAGACGTGCCTGATTTTCAGCATAAGCTTTGGGATCAATTATTTATAATGGCAGATTTTGATATAGATGTAGATTCTCCATTCGATAAGCCAGAACGCGAAATAATATATTCACGACCAGAGCCTTTAAAATATCCTCAGAATCATCCAAAATATAGATTCTACGGAAATAACATAAAAACGATGATAGATGTTGCTATCACTTGGGAAGAAGGCGAAATGAAAGAAGCATTGGTTTATACTATTGCAAACCACATGAAAAAGTGTTTCTTGAATTGGAATAAGGATACCGTTGAAGATGAGGTAATCTACGATCATCTTTTCGAATTATCTGATGGTAAGTTGAATCTTAAGGATAGTGAAGAGGATTTAACAGACTCTAATAGCCTATTACGTACAAAGTCTAAGTATGGTAACAAAGGCGTCAAGAAAAACAACAAAAAACGACACTCTAATAATAGAAAACGTTACTAGCAAGAATGGGTACATTTAAAATTGAAGGTGGACACCAACTTAAAGGTGATATAACGCCACAAGGTGCAAAAAATGAGGCACTACAAATTCTATGTGCAGTATTACTCACTCCCGAAAAAGTTACAATAGACAACATTCCTGATATTGTTGATGTCAATAAATTAATTGCATTATTAGGAAATCTTGGTGTTGAGGTCGAAAAATTGGGTCCAAACTCTTATTCGTTCAAGGCAGAAAACGTTAATCTTGATTATTTAGAATCAGAAGCATTTAAGGTTGAAGGAAGAGGTTTACGCGGATCTATTATGATTGTTGGACCACTATTAGCAAGGTTTGGAAAAGGATATATTCCAAAACCAGGTGGTGATAAGATCGGCCGAAGACGTTTAGACACCCATTTTGAAGGGTTCATTAAACTTGGTGCCACATTTCGATATAATAGAGAAGACTATTTCTATGGTGTAGAAGCCGACGAGTTACATGGCACATATATGCTTCTTGATGAAGCTTCGGTTACAGGTACAGCAAATATCGTTATGGCTGCAGTACTCGCCAAAGGTACAACAACCATATACAATGCAGCTTGTGAACCGTATTTACAGCAACTCTGTAAGATGATTAATCGTATGGGTGCGAAGATTTCTGGTGTTGGCTCTAATTTATTATCCATAGAAGGTGTAGATTATCTCGGCGGAACAGAACACAGAATGTTGCCAGATATGATAGAGATTGGTAGTTGGATTGGTTTAGCCGCAATGACCAAAAGTGAATTGACCATTAAAAATGTGAGTTGGGATGATTTAGGAGTTATTCCAAGTGTATTTAGAAAGATTGGAATTACAGTAGAGCGCAAAGGTGATGACATTTATATTCCTGCGCATACCGATGGTTATGAAATACAAAGCTATATAGATGGTTCTATCCTAACTATTGCAGATGCACCTTGGCCAGGATTTACACCTGATTTATTGAGTATTGTATTAACCGTTTTAATACAAGCAAGAGGAAGCGCGGTCGTCCATCAGAAAATGTTCGAAAGCCGATTGTTCTTCGTTGATAAGTTAATTGATATGGGAGCAAAGATTATTCTTTGTGATCCACACCGAGCGACAGTAATTGGTCATGATTTTAAGTCCCAACTTAAAGCAACAACAATGACCTCTCCAGATATTAGAGCAGGAGTTTCTTTATTAATCGCTGCGCTTTCTGCAAAAGGAACATCAACCATTCATAATATTGAGCAGATTGATCGCGGTTACGAAAATATCGATACGCGATTGCGAGCCATTGGTGCAAAGATTGAACGTATTAATTAAATTAAAAAAGCCCTGAAAATCAGGGCTTTTTAATTGTTTTTGAAATGGTTATTCATTCTTAGACGTACACGCCTATATATTGGCAACGACAAAACTTGTAGTTTATTGTGTGGGCTTATTTTTTTTAGAATTTTTTAACTCACGGCTTTTTTATATACTTCTAAACAACGTTCTCTTGCAAATTTATG
>CBFHYD010000028.1:10729-24539 GCA_965659975.1 Winogradskyella sp.
TGAGTTCTTGAAAATCCGGCACCCATTTTTTTATGTATTCCAAACCTTTGTCGAATTTTTGAATTTGAGAGGTAGGATTAAATATTCTAAAATATGGTGCTGCATCTACACCAGATCCAGCGACCCATTGCCAATTGCCAACATTACTCGCCATTTCGTAATCATGCAGTTTTTCGGCAAAGTAAGCTTCGCCCCAACGCCAGTCTATTAAAAGATGTTTACATAAAAAACTTCCTACTAACATACGTACACGATTGTGCATAAAACCTGTTTTATTAAGTTGTCGTATTCCCGCATCGACTAACGGATAACCGGTTTCACCATTCTTCCATTTCTCAAATTCTTCAGTATTATTTCTCCATTTAATACCATCATATTTGCTTTTAAATGCTTGATTTTGGGTTTTAGGGAAATGCCATAATATTTGCATAAAAAACTCTCTCCATATGAGTTCCTTCATAAAGGTGTCATTTTCTTCGTTTATAGCCTTTTTCATCATTTTTCGGACACTAACAGTTCCAAATCTTAAATGCGGACCTAAACGCGATGTGGCATCCTTTGCTGGAAAGTTGCGTGTAGCTTCATATTCCTGAATCGTTGTAGGAGTAACATTATAGGTTTTTATTTCCTGCTCTGACCTTATAAAACCAATATCTTGTAAAGTTAGATTCGGTAAATCTTTGTTTTTTACGAGGTTGTTTAGTAGGGATGATGTAATGTAATTTCTAAGTTCGTAATCGTTGAAACGAGCTCTCCATTTCCTCATGTATGGCGAGTAGACAACATATGGTTTGCCGTCATCCTTTACAACTTCATCTTTCTCAAAAATGACTTGATCTTTGTAAGTTTTAAAGTCTATATCCTTATCATCAAGAAATTGTCTTAGCTCGGTATCACGTTGTGTCGCATAGGGTTCGTAGTCGTGATTGGTATAAACAGCATTAACCTTATATTCAGTAATGATTTTCTTGTAAATATTAATTGGTTTGCCATTATACATTGCGATACCGCTTTCGTGATTATCAAGTAATTCTTTACGCATTCTTTGCAGCGTGTCATGGATAAAGGTGACACGTGCATCGTTTTTTGGTAACTCATCAAGTATTTCAGTATCAAAAATAAATATGGGTAAAACTGGATACTCACTTTTTAAAGCTTCGTAAAAACCAACATTATCATCTAAACGAAGATCTCTACGAAACCAAAATATATTTATGGGTTGGTTCATTTGGTTTTTATTGTTTATTGTGAATATTCTCCGAAAAGTTCAATCATTTTCTTTTGTCGATATTCAAAAACGCGTTCTAATTTAGGTTTTACTACGATCGGATGTAAAATTTGACCAATAAAACCTAAGGGTACTTTATAATCAATTATGTCCTCCATTTCTACACCACCATCAATTTCATGGATAAAATGTTTATGATGCCAAAAGGCATATGGTCCGTAAAGCTGATCATCAACGAAGTATTTTTTGTGCTCAAATTGCGTTATTTCACTAACCCATTTTGTTTTAAAACCGGGTAATGGTGTAACACTGTATTGCAAAACTTGTCCTGCATACATAGGCCTATCTGCTCCAGAAATAATAGTCATGTTCATTTCTTTTGGAGTAAGCTTAGAAAGGTTTGCTGGATTGCAGAGAAACTCCCATGCAACGTCCAAGGAAATTGGCAATTTTTGAGTCTTATGTAATTGGTAAAGCTTCATATACTAATTATTGAAAACAATATAAGCATTTAAAGACGTTGCTATACCAAGCCAAATGATATAAGGTAGTAGTAGAAATTTAGCAACTTTTAATCTGTCGTTTCTAAAAGTTAGGAAGTAATAACAAATAACAACTAACAATAAGAAAATGATTATTAATCCAATTGTTGTAAGATGTTGATTAAAGAAAAACCAATTCCAACTCACATTCAAAAAGACTTGAAACCCATAAAGCATCCATAAAAATTTTGATGCTCTATTATCAAACAATTCGGCTAAAAACCATGAAAAACAAAGCATTATTATGGTCCAAGCGATTCCAAAAACTGGACCTGGTGGTTCCCAAGGTGCTCTACTAAGAGTCTGATACCATTCGCGCGTGGTCTCTCCATTCATGAGCCAAGCACCCAATGCTAAACCACCAAAGTTTATAATTAAGAATAAAATGAAATAGGTAGTCTTATTCAAATTTACTTTGCTTTTAAAGCGTCAATTTCTTTAAGTACCTTTTCTGCTTCAGCGTACTTTTTGTCGCTCTCAGCACGATTGGTTGTTGACAACCTGTGCCAGTCTGCCATTAATTTCTCGTATTTCTTTTGGAGCTTTTCTAATTCTGAAGTTTTCTTGAATAATCCGAACATTTTTTAAACTTTTAAGTTTGATGTAATTCTTGAATTCAAAGGTTTTGTGATAGAGTAGTAGTAGTCCACAAGTTCACCTTTTTCATTAACTAAATACTTTTGAAAATTCCACTTTACTGTTGAATTCTTTTTACCATTAATAGCTTTAGTTGTTAACCATTGGTAAAGTGGATGTTTATTTTCACCTTTTACATTAACTTTTTCAGTAATGGGAAAAGTAACACCGTAATTGATCTCACAAAACTCGCTGATTTCTTCTGATGATCCTGGTTCTTGATCACCAAACTGATTACAGGGGACACCAATTACCACAAGATCATCTTGGTATTGATCTTGTAATTGTTGCAATTCTTTGTACTGCGGTGTAAAACCACATTTCGACGCTACATTTACAAACAATATGTGTTTACCTTTAAAGTTTGAAAGATCTAATGGTTTTCCCTGCAGTGTGTTTATATCGATATTATAAATAGACTCTAATGGTTTGTTTATAACATCATCGTCACTTGTTTTGAAGGTGCCTACAAAGGCTTTGAGAGGATTCATATTTCCTATATTTTTAAACTTGTAATACCGCAGTCCATTTTAAATACCTGTCCCGATAGAGACTGTGCTTTCTCAGACAACAAGAATTTAGCCATGTCTGCGACTTCTTGTGGCTGCAGGAATCGTTTTAAAGGATGACGGTCTTTCATTCCTTCTACTTGTCGTTCGTTTCTTAATAATTTTGCCGCAAGTTCGGTATCTGTTACTGTGGGAGCAATAGCATTAACTCTTATAGTTGGAGCTAATTCAGCACCTAAAGATTTTGTTAAGCCTTCTACTGCTGATTTTGAAGCTGCAACTGAGGCATGAAAAGGCATTCCCATATCCGCAGCAACAGTACTGAATAGCACGACAGATGGATTATTACCATTTTTAAGCGCTGGTAAGTACTTCTGAACAGCTTTCACAGCACCTATTACATTAATATTAAAATCCTCTTTAAAATCATCAACAGATAATCTATTAATTGGTTTCAGATTAATGCTTCCAGGGCAATAAATAAGTCCGTCTGTACTTTCAACATCAGGTAGTTCGTCTGTTAGTATATCACAACTGTGATGCTCGAGATTACTACTTTGATTTATAGGACTTGTGCGACTTATGTTCACAACTTCATGAGATGACAATAAATTTTCTACGATAGCATTTCCTATACCTCTGCTACCGCCAACCACAATATATTTCCCCATGTCGTTACGCTGCTGTTAATGGACGTCCTTTAAGACGCTTTTCGATTTTCTGTTTAATCACAGTAAGGCGCTTCATAAGTTCCATTAATTTCTGGTCCTTTTTATGCTTATAAACTTCATTAACACCGAGGATTATTTCTTTGGCTTCACGTGCAGCTAAAATACGGTCGCTCGTTGTCTTAAAAGAAAACTTTCGTGTTTCGAATTCTTGTGCTCTTTCTAAAATATCCATTGCTTCTAATTGTTTATGTAGTTCTGTAATTCGCTAATTTTTTCTGGTGTATCAAATACACCTCCGTAATAGGTGGTCACTGTTGCAGACGTATCATCCTTAACACCTCGAGAGGAAACACATAAATGTTTTGCATCTATAATTACGGCAACATCTTCAGTACCAAGAACAGTTTTTAATTCGTTCGCAATTTGTTGGGTTAATCGTTCTTGTACTTGAGGTCGTTTCGCATAATACTGCACTATTCTATTAAGCTTAGAAAGCCCAATTACTTTGCCAGATGATATGTAAGCGACATGTGCTTTTCCAATAATTGGAACAAAATGATGTTCACAATTAGAATAAAACGTAATGTCCTTTTCTACCAACATTTGGTTATATTGATACTTATTATCAAACAACGCTACCTTTGGTTTGTTTTTAGGATCTAAACCACTAAAGATTTCCTCGATATACATCTTGGCTACACGATCTGGTGTGCCTTGTAGTGAGTCATCTGTAAGGTCTAAACCTAACACATCCATTATTTCTGAAAATAGGATGGAAATTCTTTTCTTTTTCTCTTCATCAGACATCTCAAAAGCGTTGGCTTTCATCGGTGTTTCGAGACCTGTAAATAAGTGGTCGTCACCTATGTCTTCTGTAGTGAAGCCATTTAAATTTTGACTTTGGATTGGTTGTGGAATAACTTTCGTTTTCATAGCAATCTTTTTTATGTGCTGTTTTTGAGTACTCCAAGCTCAAAGCAAAGCACAGTTATCGTTTTGATATAGAGTTGTTCGAGATCGAACGTTGACGCGAGCATTTAAATCTACCCGAATCGAAATTTCTTTTTTTCTGATGTTTGGTTGCTCTTCCTTGAACTCTCGCTCTCCACATTCTGAAGCTACTTGGCTTCATTTCTCTTCGCATTAACTCAATAACTTCTTGTTCTTTGAGCCCAAACTGAAACTCAATGGCATCGAAAGTTGTTCTGTCCTCCCAAGCCATTTCTATGATGCGATCTATTTCTTCTGCTTTTAGGTCCATAAATTAAGGCATTGCAAATTGCATGTCATATTTTACTTTTTCGGCTAAAAGCTTATCAAAGAATTTCTTGTTTTCTCTAAAGGTTTTGTTATCTCTAAAGTGAACAAATCGTCCTTGTGAATGAATACTACTACCATTTACTTTATAAAGCACTAATTGATAGTAAGGAATGACCCAAGTAAAGTTTTTTAATCCTTGAGTAATTCTAAATAATATACCGTTAGGTCTTAACTCTATACTTCCATAATTAAGGTCAGAGACCAAATTCATCATAGACTTCATATTTGTACTCACTTCATCAATGATCATGCGCTTGGAGCCTATACCTTTCATCTTCAATTTTTGTACCAAAGAAAAAGGTCTGCCAACTATGTCATCTATTAACTTGTCGTTATCCTTATTTGTATGAGTTGTATTCAATACCATTACTCAAATATAGTTTGTTTAACTATATATAAAAAATATTAAACAAAAATTAACAGACAATTGTGAAATCGGAAAAAGGCATTCTCTTCTAATCGGAGTTTAGCATTCGATTCCTGTCGCTAATAGTATGTCGTTTTAATATCCTAAAACTTTCTTTTACGACTTCAGGATCTTTTTTCATATTCCAGAGAATATTACTGGCAAACTTCCTGTTTACTTTTATATCAACAATAGGATGAGGATATTCCTTGCCCAACTCAAAATTATAAAAAGTAGCTTCCATAGGCGTCATTAAGTAAGGCTCATAGATAAAGGGTAAATCCAATTGGGCTAATTCTGGCACCCATTTTTTTATAAAATCGGCATCAGGATCATGTTTTAAGCTATTTGTAGTTGGGTTGTATATTCTGAGATTATTGATGCCAGTTTCTCCAGCTTGCATTTGTAATTGCGGGAAGTGAATTCCAGGCTCAAAATCTAAAAATTGTTGTGATAAATGAGCTGAAGCATCCTGCCATGGTTGCCATAATATATGAGTAAAGAATGACACTAACATGGCGCGCATTCTAAAATTGAGATAACCTGTTTCATTAAGACAGCGCATACTTGCATCGACTAACGGAAATCCCGTTTGCCCTTCTCTCCAGGCTTTTTGATAGGAATCTGAAATTTTCTTTTTTAGCTTGTGATAGCCTTTGTTCACACTGGCATTTTCCATAGTGTGTTCCATTTCAAACTTTTGAATAAAGTGCGCTTGCCACCTTAATCGCGACATAAATGCACCTATATGCCGTTTTTCAATAGATTTTTGTTTGACCTCTTGCGCCGCTTGAAAGACTTGTCTAATAGATAAATTTCCCCATGAGAGGTATGGTGAAATACGGCTACAACTTTGACGAGAAGCTTCAGGTTTAGAAATATTGAACATGTACTCTTGGTATCGACCTTCGAAAAAAGAGTTGGCATATTTCCAACCCATTGTCGATCCACCTTTTTGAAATGGAGTGTCATCCGGCGTCGATAAATCTGTACCAGTAAATTTAGATACCAATTGTTCAATTTCTTCCACAGCTAATAATTGATCTAATGTGGGATTAAATACCTCTAAGGGTTTATTCATATAGTATTCCCAATTTTCGAACCAATTATCACGATTAACCAAACCACGCTCTACACCATTGTTTTTGTTTTCTATCCAATTTATGAGATGGTTACCGCAATACCTTTTAAATTCTTTATCTCGGTTATAAGTAACCAATATTCCTGTCTCTACGTGAGAATAAACATTAACGATTCTGTACTTGGATTGTATGCTGTTAAACGCAGATATGATATCTGAAGTTATAGTTAAAACTTTTGAGTCATAGTTCTCAAGACGCTCATTAAGATCTCTAATCGACTCTTTTATAAAGTTAAAATGGCGTTCAGCATAGTGAATATCATTTAATAATAAGGGTTCAAAAACATATATAATGAGAGTTCTGTAACTCGAGTTAAAGGCATTTGAAAATGCTTCATTATCATCTAATCTCAAATCTCTTTTTAGCCAAACTACATTTATATGTTCTTTGTTATCCGTCATTATCTAACTTTTCAAAAAACGTTTGGGCATTATTAAAATGGGATTCTAATTTTGTTTTATCCATACGGTCTAAGTTTCTGGTAAGCATTGCCAATCGCGGATTACTTTCAAAAAAAGAACGGTGTTTATCCATAAAAGTCCAGAACAATCCATCCCAAGTCGCTTCCCAACCTCCTTTTCCGTAGTTACTCATTTTTTTAATGTAATTACTGCTACTTATATAGGGTTTTGTACTCATAAGTCCACCATCGGCAAATAAACTCATACCATAGACATTTGGTACCATAACCCAATCGTAAGCATCTATGAATAATTCCATAAACCACTTATACACTTCATCTGGATCGAACTCACATAAGACCATGAAATTTCCTAAGATCATTAAACGTTCTATATGATGCGCGTACGCTGTTTTATTTACTTTTTTAATAACATCATCTATAGGCGTAATTCCTGTTGTTCCATTGTAGAAGGATTTTGGAATTTTTCGATTAAAATCCCAAAAGTTCTTTGTGCGTTCTTCAGTTCCTTTTACTTCATATACGCCTCTTATAAATTCACGCCAGCCTAATATTTGCCTTACAAACCCTTCTAAGGAGTTTATAGAAACGTCTTTGGCTTTGGCGAAAGAAATAGCACTCTTAATAACATCTAAAGGATTTAAGAGACCAACATTAATCAATGGCGATAGAAGACTATGATTTAAGAAATGTTCTTCTTTAACAATGGCATCTTCATAGGGTCCAAATTCGTGAAATCTCTGCTCAAAGAATTGATTTAGCCAGCTTTCTGCTTCGTCGTGGCTAATAGGATAAACAACGAAATCACTCAGTTCACCATAGTTATGTTCAAAATTGCTATTCACATAGTTTTCTGCTTCTTTATAATATTCATTTTTATCAGGAAACTGAATGCTCGGCGGCATTTTATCCTTTGGATATTTTTTTCTGTTCTCGTCATCGTAAGTCCAGCGTCCACCTTCGGGATCGTCATTACTCATCAGAATAGCTCGATCCTTACGTTGCTGTTTGTAAAATGATGTTTGAAAGAACTTCTTTTTATCAGCCTTAAAGAAGCTATTTAATTCTTCTTTAGTATTTATAAATAAAGGATTGTCATACCATTCAATAGTCAATCCAGCGTTGTTTTCATTTATGTGTTTCTCCAGCCAGTTGTCTGTTGGGTCAATAATATGAATAGTTTCAACGCTTTGCTCTTTTAATGATGGTAACAATTTTCTGATGTCAGAATGACCATCAATGGCTTCGATATATGTAATGTTTTTTCCTTTATTCTCTAAATATGAAGCATAATTTTTCATGCTTGCACGGTGAAACACCAATTTATGTTTATGAAATTTGTAGTGTGAAAAAAATAGAAATTCTTCAATTAGGTAGATATCATTAACCTTATCCAAAACTTCAGAAGTTTTGAATAATTGATGAGGGAATATGATATGTATGTCTTTTTGCATTATGAATTTAAATTTTTTGATGTGGTGCTCTTTTCTAATTTTTCATAGTTGTTGTGAATTAGTATTATGGCCAACCCAAAAACTACTGCAGAAATTATAAGTACTGTACTTATTAATCCACTTACTCCAAAGGATAGGCGTATAAGTATGGTAGATACGATAAATCCTGAGTTTCTAATGATTTTGTGGAATTTGTCTGTAAAAAAGAGTGAAACAATTAATAGTACTACGTCTACCAAAATGAGTATCGTAAAAAACTCATCAAAGAATAAATTATTAAGAGATTCGAAATTTGTGACATCCTTTACAGATAAGGTTGTTTCATTAATCCAATTCACTAAGGTATAAGCTGCTAGTCCAACGAATATGGGAACAAGAGTCATAGCGATGATCTTTTTACGCTGGATAAACTGTTGAACTTTGCTAGGTTCTACGCTATTAGATTTTTCTTTACGCTTTCCATGTTTTTGAAAAAGATAGATGAGGTAAAACAATACGGTCGAAGCAATGATATCATATGTAAATTGCAAATCTCCCTTTATCTCGAACCAGTTGGAGGTAAGCTCTAAACCTGATAAGTCCTTAAATAATTTGCGAATGATAATTAAAGTTATGATCTCATATTGCTTCGTGATGTACGTAGTGAATGATTTAGGCAGGTAATAAATCAACAAATACACCTCATAAATCAATATGAAAGAAAAAGGCGTATAGATAGCCGAGATGGGATTTTGTAATAAATCTTGATTGGTATCTACATTTATTAATCCAAAATTTATACTGAGGATAATTAACAAATGTGCCAGAAAACCAAATAGAGCGACATAAAGAATAAATCTTTCGATTTTCTTTTTAGTCTCATTAGATAAGAGCAATTGATATGTTTTATCCATTAATTTCTATTGTGTTATTTAAAGTGTTCGTTGTAACCAACGATTTCTAAATTTTTCATTAGTATCATAACGTTCTGCTTGAAGTTCTACGTTAAACTTTCGGTCTCTTGGATCGTTACCAACACCTGAGACATACATCCAATTACCATAATTACTATGTACATCATAATCGATTAGGAGTGACTCGAAGTAGGCAGCACCAATACGCCAATCGAGTTCTAATTCTTTTGCAAAAAATGAAGCCACATTCTGTCTTCCGCGATTACTCATCCAACCTGTTTCCTTAAGTTCAATCATATTGGCATTTACAAAATCACTACGCGTTTCTCCGTTAATCCAATTCCTAATTTGGTTTTGGTTTTGCGACCATTGGTAATCTTTTTCCAGGATACCTTCGAGTTTAAATATTTGATTACCGTGTTTTAAAGAGATGTACTTAAAATAATCACGCCAAATCAGTTCAAAAATTAACCAGTAGGTCGATTGATTCTTAAAATATTCATGTTCAAATTTCTTGACTTGCCAGTAAATCGTTCTTGCTGAAATAGAACCATTTGCTAACCAAGGCGAAAACTTTGAACTGTAATCCACACCAACTAATCCATTGCGCGTTTGTTTGTAGAACCCTAATTTTTTGGTCGTGAAGAAATAATCTTCTAATCGCTTTAAAGCCTGAAGTTCTCCACCCTTAAAGGGAAATGCTGTTTGTGTATTCCTTGTGAAATCCTCGAACCCTAAATCCTCCAAGGACGGAATACTTGTATTGTTTTCAATACGGTTTGTGGCCGGATACTGATACGAGGTGACTTCATCTCTGATATCAATATACTTTTCCAATTTTTTTCTGAAAGCCGTGAACACTTGAGGTGTCTTGTCAATTTCAAAATTGATGTCCTCTGGATGATATAGAAATTGATTATAACAAGAGCACCAATTAATGTCTTCAGAGCAATTTTCTCGTGTGCTACTTTCTATATCAACTTCTTCCTGAGTCCATTCTTTTTGGATATAGATTGACTCAATATCATAATCTTCACAAAGCTTTGGAATCCTATTTTCAGGCAAATCGTGGTAAACTAATAAGTCTATATTTAAGCCTTCTAATTGGTTTTTTAGTTCGCTTACGGTTTCGATCAAGAACTGAGCTCTATATTTTTCTGTCTTCTTAAAACCATACTGCCCAATTTCGAAATGTCTTGGGTCAAAACAATATACAGCAACGACAGATTCTCCATTTTTTGTTGCTTGATGTAATACTTCATTGTCCCTTACCCGTAAATCGTTACGGAACCAGAATAAATTTTTTATGCTTTGTTTCGTCTGCATTTTTCACTACAATATTTTACGTTATCCCAATTTTTTTCCCATTTCTTACGCCATGTAAATGGCTTTTCGCACACAGGACATACTTTACTGGGTAGATTCTGTTTCTTTACGACTCTCAATGTTACTTGCTTTCAATTAATGCATTAATCATTCCTTTAAATACAAAAGCATGAAATGGCAAAACAGCATACCAATACAAACGTCCCCAAACACCACGTGGTCTAAAAACTGCGCGTTGGTAAAGTTTGTTTTTTACTATTTTAAATTCTAACCACGCTTCACCCGGTAATTTCATTTCTGCAAATAGGAGTAAACGCTTTTCGTTTTTATCGGCGAAGAGTACACGCCAAAAGTCAAGTGGATCACCAGGTTCTAAATAGTCCTTGTGTGTTCTTCCGCGTCGTAGACCAACACCACCAAAAAGCTTGTCTAAATAACCTCTGAGTTTCCATAATCTATTGAAGCTATACCAGCCATTTTCGCCGCCAATACCCCAAATTTTATTTATGGTATAATTCTCATCTTTTATTTCTCGAGATCTAACATCTTTAAAACAACCATATTGCGGTAGTTCTATATGTTTGGACAATTCTCCTGTATAGACACCACTACTTACGGCGTCTTTCCAACTGCTTATTACTTCGTTCTGCTGAATTCTCTGAAACGCCAATTTTACAGCCTCTCTGTAGGACATTGGCGATACTTGGATGTAATCATTGATGTTACTCTTTTTACCAATGACTTCTACCTTCATACTATCAACAAGAGCAACTGCCAATTGATATGAGGTTGAGGTTACAAAATATAGCCAGTAGGACGATAATTTTGGAGTTAATACAGGAAGTGTAAAGATATAGCGATTAAGCTGTCTCACTTCTGCAAACTGCAAAAGCATCTCTTTATAGGTTAATACTTCCGGGCCAAAAATATCATAATAGTTGTTGTACAATCGTTCTTTTAATAAAGCACCAGACAGATAACTCAATACATTGCGTATGGTAATAGGTTGCGTTTTAGTATTTAGCCATCGCGGTGTTATCATCACAGGTAATTTTTCGACTATATCTCTAATAATCTCGAACGAAGCGCTGCCACTACCTACAATAATGCCAGCTCTAAATGTTGTTAGGGCATAAACGTCTGACTGTAACGTTTCTTCAACAAGCAATCTGGATTTTAGATGTTTCGATAAAGTATCATCATTGACAATACCACTGAGATAAATGACCTGTTTGCAGTTAGTTTTTTCAACTAAGCTCTTAAAATTCTCTGCACATGTTTGCTCCAAACTTTTAAAATCATCCTTGTCTGAAGACATAGAATGGATGAGGTAATAGGCCGCATCAATGTCATTTGGAATAAGATTTTCCTGAGGTTCTAAAAAATCAATTTTTATAAAAGTACAATTAGGGTGTTCTTCAATCTCATCAGGAATACGCTCCATATCGCGCACACAACATATCAAATGATGGTCTTGTTCCACCAACTGAAGCGCCAAACGTTTGGCTATATAACCCGTTGTTCCTGTGATTAATATTTTCATTTGTACTCAATTGTCCAAAAACTATTTTAGTTATCTCTATGAGCAAAACCAGCTTTTGGACGTTGATATTCTAATCTCGATTTTAATTTTGGCACTGCATAACCGTCTAAACCGTTTATTGTTGCTACTTCGGCTACAGTTAGATTTAAAAACCCATCAATTTCAATTATTTGATCTTGCAGATATATATTTTCAACCGTACCAACAACTAAAATGGTATTGTTGGCATTGATATAATATTCCTCAAGAAATTTCATTTCAATTTGTATCGGAGCATTTTTTACAAAAGGTGCAGGGCAATTGCCTTTGTATTCTTCTTCAAGATTAGTGACTTCAAATTCCGATACTAACTTGTCGTATTTAGCTGACGTATGATGTGCATCTTCAATAATATTGTCGTGAATAGCATTAATCGTGTAATATCCAGTTTCCTTAATATTTTCGTACGTATGTCTAACGACAGTTGTAGGTCGTGTAAAAAATCCAATGATACCAGGATTTGATCCCATATGTGTAACTGAACTGAATACCGCGAGGTTTGTTTGACCTTGTGAATCCTTAGTGCCTATAAGGTTTGCTGATTTGTAACCTGTACAACTATTAATAAGATTGATACGATATAAATGATGCATTTTACTTATATCGTCTTTGCTAAATTGCATCATTTACAGATTTATAAAGTTGTTAATCTTGATGTTTTTGGTATTTAAATCAAACATGAGATTGTATAAGCCAAAGAATGTTCTGTTGATATAGATAAAATGCTTAGAACCTCTATTGCCATTCATGTTTCGTAGTTCGGTACTCTTAGAATAGCGCTGTCCCATCTCAGCAACTTGATTAAAGAACTCTGGATTTGAGAAATCAAATACTTCGTTGTGAAATGGTTGTGTAAACAAGCTTAACAGCTCATAAAACATTGATGTAAAGAATTCTACTTCTTTACCGCTATCGTCTTCTCTCAATATCTCCAACTCGTACATCTTTTGAGCAGAGACTTCTGGGTTTTCAATGCTTTCTTTTTTAGCCAATTCGAAATACGGTACGTAGAAAGATTCTGGAATTTCTTTCATACATCCAAAATCTAAAGCGATTAAATCACCATCATCAGAAACTAAAAAGTTACCAGGATGAGGATCTGCATGGACTTTTCTCAGCTTGTGAATCTGAAACATATAAAAATCCCATAATGCTTGCCCCAACTTATTGGATAGCTCTTGGTCATCGTTTTCTTGAGTAAATTCTGAAAGGTGTTTGCCCTTCATGTAATCCATTGTAATGATACGCTCAGACGAATATTCTTTGTAGTAGTTTGGGAATTTTAAATTAGGAATGTGTTTACAGGCGTCAACAACAGCTTCACTTTGCTCTAACTCTAAAATATAGTTAGTTTCCTCAGTTAGCTTGTTTTCAACTTCTTTAAAATACTTATCAGAATCTTTCCCTTTAATATTGAACATTTTGATGGCCACAGGTTTAACCAACGCTAAATCTGAAGCAATACTTTCTGCAACCCCAGGATATTGAATTTTCACAGCAAATTTTTTCCCATCCTTTTCCGCAAGATGGACCTGACCAATACTGGCAGCGTTTACTGAGGTTGCATTGAAAGTATCGAACAATTCTTCTGGACGTTTTCCGAAATACTTCTTAAACGTCTTTATCACCAATGGTGGTGATAATGGGGGAACTGAGAATTGTGATAATGAAAATTTTTCG
>CBFHYD010000029.1:0-24287 GCA_965659975.1 Winogradskyella sp.
CGGCATAACCAATCGATATCATCTTGTGTATCGGTATCTTCGATTCCTAATAAAATAAGTAGACCTTTTCCAATTTCAGCATTTCGCTTACCATTTATATTTACTGATGCCTTTGAAACTCTTTGAATTACTATTCTCAATTTACTTCTATCTTTTCAAAAATTACCCTTCCGATTCCGAATAGTACCTCTATTCGGAACCACCTTCCCTAAATCAGGGAAGGAATTAGTTTTTAAGCTATCTGTCTTTGATTCCTATGAGCTAAAAGCTTTCCCTTTGGGGAAGTTTTAGATGGGGCTTTCTTCCCAATTATCTGTTCTATAATGCTCATCTTCACCTTCTAATATTTGAAGATAACTTCTGTATCTACTATATGAAATCTCATCATGCTCCAGTGCTTCTTTGACAGCACATTTGGGTTCCTTGAGATGCAAGCAGTTATTAAACTTACAATCCTGTTTTAAAGCAAAAAATTCTGGAAAATAATCACCAACTTCCTCTTTTTCCATATTTACAACTCCAAACCCTTTAATACCTGGTGTATCGATAATCTTTGCATCAAAACTTAAGTCAAACATTTCGGCAAATGTTGTGGTATGTTGACCTTGTCGGTGCTGATCGGATATTTCTTTTGTCCTTAAATCTAACGACGGTTCAATGGCGTTGACAAGTGTGCTTTTACCAACACCAGAATGCCCTGAGAACATACTTACCTTACCTTCCATGAGCTTTTTTACCTTCTCTACATTCATGCCTGTTGCCGCAGAAATTTCTAAGCACTCGTAACCAATTTTACGATATATGCTGGCGAGGTACTTCATCTCTAATAACGTTTCTTCGGAATAGGTATCAACCTTATTAAATAATAAAATGGACTTGATACTGTATGCCTCAGCTGTAACCAAAAATCGATCGATAAAACTCGGAAATGTTGGTGGGTTATCTATAGTCACTAATAAAAATACCTGATCGATATTTGACGCTATAATATGAGTTTGTTTTGAAAGGTTTACAGATTTTCGGACGATATGGTTCTGGCGCTCTTCAATACGCTTTATAACGCCGGTTTCTTTATTATTTTTAGTCTCTACTTCGAACTCTACAAAATCACCAACAGCAATAGGATTGGTTGATTTTATATCCTGAATACGGAACTTTCCTTTAATCCGACATTCAAAAAACTTACCATAAGGCGTTTTTACGCTATACCAACTTCCAGTAGATTTATAAACAGTTCCTTTCATATTATTTAAATACAAAGAAACGATATTTTTGAAGAAACTTTATTAGTGCTATATTGCCGATATAACCAAAATCAAACATTAACAAAAATGAAGAAAATTTTATTATTAGTAGTATTTGTTGGACTTTCTCTATCTGAAATCTCCGCACAGGTTGAATACAAGGTCATAACAAGTGTTGAGTCGATTGTTCCAAGTGGACTAGGACGTTCCAGAATTGTCTCCTCTTCTGAAGAAAGAGATTATAGCGCCTTCACTTCTCAGAGAAGTGATGATAAAAAAGAAGACAAACGGAACAAGTCAGACAGAAGTGAAATCCGCGTAAAGAATTTTGAAGAAACCAAATTACTTAACTTCTATAATATTGGTGGTATTCGTTTCCAAAACATTGCTGCAAATGACGCAGTAATTTCCTCAAAAATTAATGCAATGATTGAAGAAGGTTGGGAATTAGCTTTTGTTAACACAGGTGTAGAAAGTGTTGGGGGCAAAGGTGATAATAATGGTATTTTTATTACGCGTTATATTTTTAAACGCAATAAATAATAATTTAATTTATATCTTAAAAAAGGCTCGCAAATGCGAGCCTTTTTTAATTATTAATAATATTATCTTGATGATTAATTGATTCTTGATGAATCGCCTTAAACACTCTTAGAATAAATTCTTCACTAAGGTTTTTCTCTTCTCCTTGAAGAATCATTTTACCTAAAATTTCATTCCAACGTTTATTCTGTAATACAGCAACGTTGTGTTCTTTTTTAAGTTCACCTATTGAATCTGCAATACCCATACGCTTACCTAACATTTCAATTAATTGATGATCGACCACATCTATTTGGGTTCTCAGTGTATTAATCTTGTTTTTAAATTCTACAGCGTCGTCATTTACCTTTCTAATTCTTAGATCTTCAGTGTACTGAATTAATGTGTCGGGTATAATTTGTTGTGCTGCATCACTCCATGCCTTATCAGGATTATGATGAGTTTCTACCATGAGTCCATCGTAATTGAGATCCAATGCCGTTTGGCACAAATCGAAAATAATATCTCTACGACCTGCAATATGAGATGGATCTAATAATAATGGTAAATCTGGAAAACGATTCTGTAAATCTACTGCAATTTGCCACTCAGGGTTGTTTCTATATCTCGTCTTTTCGTATGTTGAAAATCCTCTATGAATGACACCTAAATTTTTAATATCCGCCTTATAAAAACGCTCCACTGCACCAAGCCATAAGGCCAAATCTGGATTAACAGGGTTTTTTATCAATACAGGTTTGTCGGTTCCTTTTAATGCATCCGCGATATCTTGAACTATAAATGGGCTTACCGTAGTTCGTGCACCAATCCACAAAATATCTATATCATGTTGTAGAGCCAATTCTACATGATGCGGATTTGCTACTTCTGTAGTTGTCAGCAAACCTGTTTCTTCCTTTGCGCGTTGTAACCACTTAAGCCCAAGTGCACCAACACCTTCAAAATTTCCTGGACGTGTTCTTGGTTTCCAGATTCCTGCCCTAAAAACAGTGGCATCACTATCCTTTAATTGATGTGCGATTTTAAGCACTTGCTCTTCGGTCTCTGCGCTACATGGTCCTGCTATGACTAACGGATGATTTAGTCCAAAAGCATCTACCCAATTTCTTAATTCCTTTTTATTTTCCATAGTATTTTAATGTATCCTAAACAGGATATAATTATTGTATTCCGTTTAATATCTTCTTTATATGATTTGTATCTGCCATCTCACCAAAGACACTTTCAAAATCGTCATTCTCCATCAATTTTTTAAAGTGCTTTAGGTTATTGATATACTCATCCAAAGTCTCTATGACGTTAGATTTGTTTTGTCGAAAAATTGGCGTCCACATTTCTGGGCTACTCTTTGCCAATCTGACTGTACTTTCAAAACCACTACCAGCCATATCAAAAATGTCACGTTCGTTTTTCTCTTTTTCAATTACGGTTTTTCCTAACATAAAAGAGCTGATATGACTTAGATGCGACACATACGCTATATGCTTGTCATGTGCTTCAGGATTCATATATCTGATGCGCATTCCTAATTCCTTAAATAACTCCAAGGCTTTTTCTTGAAGTTTAAATGCAGTCTGCTCAACCCCGCAAATGATATTGGTTTTATTTTTATAAAGTCCTTCAATAGCCGCAGAAGGACCAGAAAATTCTGTCCCTGCAATAGGATGTGTTGCTAAAAAATTTCGCCTGTTTTGATGGTCTTTAACAGCATGGCAGATATCCTCTTTTGTTGAACCAACATCTATAACTAATGTGTCATCTCCTACTCTGTCTAAAACTGAAGGCAATAGTTTTAATGTTGCATCAACAGGTATTGAAATAATAACTAATTCAGCATCTGGTAAAGCATCAAGGGATGCAACGTCATCGATTACACCCAATGCCTTTGCCTCAATTAAATTATCTTCATTATGGTCTACACCAAAAATATTTGCTCCTGGATACTTAGATTTTATATCCAAAGCCAGACTTCCGCCAATTAAACCAACACCTACAACAACTACATTCTTCATTTTACTCGGGCAATTGCTTCCTTAATACTGTCTATTTCTGCACATAACGAAAATCTTACATAACCTTCGCCATTAATACCAAAAACCGTTCCTGGCGCAATAAAAATGCTGTGTTCTTTAAGCACTAAGTCGGTAAACTCTTCGCTTTTTATATGCGGTGGTAATTTTGCCCATACAAATAAACCTGAAGTGTCCACGTCGTAAGTACAATTAAGCTCTGTAGCTAACTTCCATATTAGCTCACGGCGCGTCTTGTAAATACTATTTAAACTATGAAACCATAGTTCTGAACTATTTAGTGCTTCTACAACACCTTTCTGGATTCCGTAAAACATGCCGGAATCCATATTACTTTTTACAGCAAGTACAGATTTCAGAAAATCATAATTCCCAACAAGCATTCCTGCTCGCCAGCCAGCCATATTAAATGTTTTACTAACGGAATTTAATTCCAAGCAAATATCTTTGGCGCCTTCGTATTGCAATATACTTTTAGGTCTTTCATTGAGTATAAAACTATACGGATTATCGTTAACAATTAAAATATCATTGCGCTTACCAAATGCGACAACATCTTGATAAAACTTATGTGTTGCTCGAGCTCCTGTTGGCATATGTGGGTAACTCACCCACATTATTTTAACCTTGGTCAAGTCCATTCGTTCCAACTCTACAAAGTCTGGTAACCAATTATTCTCTTCTTTTAAATCATAGAATAACGGCTCAGCTCCAAGTAATTTTGTGACACTTGTGTAGGTTGGGTATCCCGGATTTGGAATTAATACGGCATCTTTTGGATTAAGAAATGCCATTGATATATGCATAATTCCTTCCTTACTACCCATTAACGCCAGCACTTCAGTTTGAGCGCTTAGATGTACATTGTAATGTGTTTTGTAAAATGTAGATACAGCATCTCCGTATTCGGGTATCCCTTGGTAGCTTTGATATCTATGAGCGTTTTCATCATTCAAGCTTTGTTCCAATGCCATTATGGCTTTTAATGGTGGCGCAAGATCTGGACTACCAATTCCCAAATTAATGACTGGCTTGCCTTGAGACATTAAAAATGCAACTTCTTTAAGTTTTTTGGAGAAATAATATTCCTCTACCTGCTTTAAACGATCCGCAACTTGTATCATGATTTTGCGTTTTTATATTCTCCTAAAATTTTGAAATTTTCAGCCATAATACCCACAATAGATTTTGCCTTCTCATAATCTTCGACTTCGTTAAAGGTAACATCAATAAAGAAAGCATATTTCCAAGGTGTATCAATTTTAGGTAAAGATTGAATTTTAGTTAGGTTAATTTTACAGTCGCTCAACACATTAAGGACAGCTGCAAGACTACCTCGTTTGTGATCTAATTCAAATTTTAATGAGGCTTTGTTTATGTCTTTTTTATCATCATCGTCACGTTTTACTATAACAAAACGTGTCTCATTATGCTTTATAGTTTGAATACTTTTTGCTAATATATTCAGCCCATAGAGTTCAGCAGCAGTGTCACTTGCAATCGCTGCAATACCAATCTTTTGCTTCTCAAAAATCTCTTTAGCTACATCTGCCGTATCCTTTGCCTCAACCAATTTAATTTTTGGGAATTTTTTGAAATATTCTTTGCATTGCAATAATGCCATTGGATGACTGCGCACTTCTTTAATATCGTCAATAGTTTGACCGTCTAATGCCATAAAATTGTGCTGAATATCTAAGTAATACTCTCCTACAATTTTTAAATTATTGTCATCAATATGTGCATAATTTGGTATGATGGAACCCGCAATTGAGTTTTCAATAGCCATAACTGCGATATCGGTTTTTCCATCTAATAGACTATCCACTAAAACATCAAAGGTCATACACTCTAATAACATCTCATCGTTATTAAAGTATTGTTGGGCAACACTATGATGGAAGGAACCTTTTACACCTTGTATGGCAATTGTTCTTTTCAATTCTGACTATTGATTTATCAAATTTTTAATTGAAACACACAAAACAAAAAGTCTCGATTTTCATCGAGACTTGCTATATTTTAATATCATAACTATTATATACTCAGTCTCGCTTCTTTAACTAAAGAAGTAGTAAAACCAGTTATAGTATGTGTTATTGTTTCTCACATCGGCTAAAGTAAATATTTAATTGAAAAAACAAAATAGTTGAAATAGTTTTTTAAATCTTTCGTTTTGGTTTTTATAATTATTTTTGGGGAAAATCTTTTTAATGTCAATAGAGGTAAAGGAAATAACTAAGTTATACGGTGAGCAAAAGGCGCTTGACAATGTCTCATTCTCTGCAAAAACTGCTGAAATTGTTGGTTTTTTAGGCCCAAATGGTGCTGGGAAATCTACAATGATGAAAATTCTAACGACCTCATTAGGCGCCTCGAATGGAGAGGCTTTTGTCAATGGCAACAATGTCAGAACAGACAAGAAAAAAGTACAGGCTTCGGTTGGGTATTTACCAGAAAACAATGCGTTATATACAGATTTATACGTTCGTGAGTATTTAGGCTTTAACGCGGATGTTTACAACGTGAAAAAATCAAGGATTGAAGAAGTTATTGAGCTGACTGGCCTTAGTCCAGAAGCTCATAAAAAAATCAGTCAATTATCGAAAGGTTATAAGCAGCGTGTCGGTTTGGCAAATGCAATGCTCCATAATCCAGATGTTTTAATTTTAGATGAACCTACAACTGGCTTGGATCCAAATCAATTGGTAGATATAAGACAACTTATAAAAACCATCGGTAAAGAAAAAACGGTCTTCCTTTCTACCCATATTATGCAAGAGGTTGAAGGGATATGCGATCGAGTAATCATTGTGAATAAAGGTCAAATTGTAGCAGACAAGAACTTGGCTGATTTAAGAAAAGGGCAAAAACAAATAGTTATTGTAGAGTTTGATTATCGTGTTGAAGATGCATTTTTATTAAAGCTTCCTAATGTTACCAAAGTCAAAAATACAGACGATTTTATTTATGAAATCAGCTTTTCGACTTCAGAAGATATGCGTTCTCATGTTTTTGATTTTGCCCATGACAATGACCTCAAAATTCTCCAGCTTAATCAAAAAAATGCAAGTTTGGAAAGTCTATTTAGAGAACTGACTAATTAAAAATTAAACGTCCTGTAAATGTTTCTTCTACATCAACAATAGGTGGTTGATTGAATGATATTACATTTCCAGTGGATAAAATACTTCCTAACAACGATTGTTGTGGATTTACTAATATATCATTAGTGCTTCTTTGAACAATCGATACATCTTGCGCTACAAGACTCTCACCTTCAAAACGACCATCACCATTTATAAAATTGATATTCAGATTGTTTGCAGCACCTGTAATGTAGAAAAATGAAAGATTATTAGATACAATCTTCAAGTTATCTACATCTACGTTTAATCTAAAATCACCTACTGCAAAGGTATCTGGCATAGAAAAATCTTCTGAGATTAATTCTAAGTCTTGAAAAGCTAAAACTCCATCAGATGAAATATCAAATTGTGTCGAACATCTTATTTCCGTTAGGTTTGGCACAGTGACAAAAACCCTTGTAATACCGACATCTCTAACAAAATTGCAAGTATTGTCATCGGTAAGTATTAATCTATCACCAACGACCTCAACAGAAACATCATTCAATAAATTAGAACCTGTCTCCACGATGATACTTTGCGGTCCTTGCTTAATTATTAATTCCACATCTCGATTGACCAATATTTTGTCAAAGGCAGCGACCGTGAATTCTTGTTGGACAAGGTCACCTGCTGTTTGTATACAGTCATAACTCGACTCGCTATCGCAAGCAAAACAGAAAATTAGTCCAATTAAGTAAACTATTTTTTTCATAATCTAACGCCAATTCCAAGCTCTAAAGCTTCAGCTCGAGCACCATGAGATTTCAAAGATAACGCTGCGAATAGCTTTTCTCCAAAGTATCTTTTAAGTCCTATTCTAATATAAGTTCTACTTTCAAAATTAAAAGGATAGTACACGTAATAACCGATTTGAGATTCTATAGAAAACCGATTAATGAACAACTCATGACCAGCAAATATTCCAACACGCTTATAGTCTTCGTCTCCAGTAACTCCATTACCTAACTGGGCTGCAGCTTCATACTGAATCTGTTCTTTAAGAAAGTTTGAAAAAAATATTTCTGTACCCAACTGAAGTGCACTTTTTCTATTAAATCGCTTGTCCGCATAAGCCGAAACAATGTAAAATGGATATTGTGCAGTACCAACCACATCACTTTGATTGATTCCTGACCTTAGGGAAAAATTATATTTTATGGGTTCCGTAAATTTCTCCTCTTTCCCTGTATTTGTAATGTACTCTGGTTCTATTTCATTTAGATTATACGTAACACCTGCATTGAGAGCCAACGTATTTACACTTGTATTTGGTGCCTTTACATTAGCGTTTGAATAATGCACAAAGGATACACCTGCTTGGAACCCAAATCGATTAAGTATTCTTTCTTTTTTATAATTGAGCATTAGATAAGTACTACTCAACAAATGTGATCCAAAAGAGATGTTCTTCGGGTTTTCTATTCTATCATACGGATTAGAAGTGTAAGCAATTCCTTGACCTATACGTAATATAAGTTTACGTTTGAGAAAATAAAAGTTGTAATGACCGTAAACACCTATTGGATTTCCAAGTTGTTCATTCTTCAAACTCTGATAAATCAATGAAGCACCGTAATCCGGATAATTATAACGTTGTTCCCAATCTTCATTGCCGTACGTCTTTTTGTTATAGCCTAGAATAAAACCTTCAGGTTGTCCCTGAATAAGACTTAAAATATCACTATTATGTAATGGAATGTATCCCTTAAAGTAATTGAGATCGAAGTAGGCGTTATTTAAATCTTGAGCAGAAACAAAAGATAAAAACCCTATAAAAAATAGTAATATTTTTAATCGCATTCTAAAGTTTTGGTGCGCTAAAATACACGAATTTTTCTATTCTAAAATTCTGAAAACAGCAATGCCAAATATTAATTAGGCAGATGTACTTTTTCTATTTATAACAGAGATAGATGACTAAAAAAGAGAGTATCGTTAAAATACTAATTTGTATTGTAAACCTCAATACAGGATGTTTTTTTCGAAACGATTTCATTTTATTTTTTGTTCAAAAATGCAACCAAAAGTTGTTTTAAATGTTACCAAAAAAAGAAATGTACATTATGATTTAAAAGACAGCGTCTGCAACTTTCTTTATATTGCTACTTTTACCCATCGAATAATAGTGTAATACAGGAATTCCGGCTTTTTGTAGTTCTTTAGACTGGTTAATACACCATTCAATACCAACTTCCCTAACCGCATTATTATCCTTGCATTTTACCACTTCAATAACTAAATCTTCTGGAAGATCTACATAAAAACGATGTGGTAGAAGATTCAACTGTTTTTTCGTTGCCAAAGGCTTTAGTCCAGGAATTATTGGCACCACGATACCAGCCTTTCGGCATTTATCCACAAAATCAAAATACTTTTGATTATCAAAAAACATCTGTGTCACAATATACTCGGCACCTTTTTTAATTTTCTTTTTTAGGAAATGAATATCACTATCTAGACTTGGCGCCTCCATATGTTTTTCTGGATATGCACCTACACCAATACAAAAATCAGTAGGCGACGTATTTTTTAATTCGTCATCTAAATAAATAGCTTTATTTAGATAAGAAATTTGTGAAACCAATTCGCTTGCGTAACTGTGACCTTCTTTTTCTGGTGTAAAATAGGTTTCGGATTTAACAGCATCACCTCGTAACGCCATAACATTATCAATTCCTAAGAAATCCAAGTCGATCAAGAAGTTTTCAGTGTCTTCTTTTGTAAAGCCTCCACATAAAATATGAGGAATAGCATCGACAGAATATTTATTCTGAATAGCAGCACATATGCCAACTGTACCAGGACGCTTTTTCACAACTTGTTTTTTGAGTAGACCATTACCTACGTCTTTATAGGTATATTCTTCTCGATGATATGTCACATCTATAAATGGCGGATTAAACTCCATTAGTGGATCGATATTATCAAAAATTGACTGAATATTTTGACCTTTTAATGGTGGTAAAATCTCAAATGTAAATTGTGTTTTACCATTAGCGTTTTTTATATGTTCTGTTACTTTCATAACTGGTTTTAATATTATTTATCGGCAATAGAAAGATGTAACCACTTCCTTGCTGTTTTTAGTTCTATGTTCTTTCGTTGCGCAAAATCTCTAACCTGATCATCTGTAATTTTACCGACACCAAAATAGCGCGCTTCTTCGTTAGCAAAATAGTATCCAGACACTGAAGCTGCTGGCCACATTGCCAGACTTTCTGTGAGTTTTACACCTATTTGCTCTTCGACATTGAGTAATTCCCAAATGGTCAATTTTTCTAAATGATCTGGACATGCAGGGTATCCAGGTGCAGGACGAATTCCTTTGTAGTCTTCCTTAATGAGTTCTTCATTAGTCAGATTTTCTGATGCCGCGTAGCCCCAATGCTGTGTTCTAATTTTGTGATGCAGATATTCTGCGAAAGCCTCCGCAAAACGATCTGCAATAGCCTGCGCCATAATTGCGTCATAATCATCATTTTGTTCTTTATACTTGGCAGCCAATTCGTCAGCACCAAAAATAGTAGTGCAAAAGGCACCTACATAGTCTTGCTTTCCGGAGCTTTCAGGCGCTATAAAATCTGCCAATGCAAAACTTGGCTTCCCTTCTCGTTTCTTTAATTGTTGACGTAATGTTCTAAATCTTGCGACTTCATTCCCTTTTTTCATAACGGAAATATCATCGTCATTTATAGTGTTTGCTTCAAATAAACCAAAAATAGCTTTAGGTTTTAGAGCTTGCTTTGCAATAATTTCCTTTAGCATTGCTTGTGCATCCTCGTACAAACTTGTTGCCTGTTCACCTACAACCTCATCTGTTAGGATATTTGGAAATTTACCATGTAAATCCCAACTTCTAAAAAACGGACTCCAATCTATAAATGGCACTAATTCTTTTAGACTTAACCGCTCTAATGTTTGAACACCTAATTCTCTTGGCTTAATAATCTCATTTGATTCCCAATCGATATGGAATTTTCGTACTCTAGCTTCTTCTATAGAAATATATGCCTTTGTTTTACCTCGCTTTAAAAACTTATCTCGAAATTCCTCATAATCCTTTTTGAGATTGGCAACATATTCATTCTTAGTATTTTTATTGAGTAGGTCACCAACAACGGTTACAGCTCTTGAGGCATCATTGACATGTACAACAGCATTCTTGTATTGGGTATCAATTTTAACCGCAGTATGAGCTTTAGAAGTTGTTGCGCCACCTATAAGTAATGGAATATTTAAATTTTCACGCTGCATTTCCTTCGCCAAATAAACCATCTCATCCAGTGAAGGTGTTATCAATCCACTAAGACCAATGGCGTCTACATTTTCTCTTTTTGCTGTTTCTATGATTTTCTCTGGTGGCACCATGACACCAAGATCAATGATTTCATAATTGTTGCAACCGAGAACTACTGAGACAATATTTTTACCAATATCATGAACATCACCTTTTACGGTTGCCATTAAAATTCGACCTAAAACCTGTTGTTCCTCGCCTTTTTCAGCTTCTATATATGGATTGAGATAGGCAACGGCTTTTTTCATCACGCGAGCCGATTTCACCACCTGTGGTAAAAACATTTTTCCACTACCGAACAGGTCTCCAACCACATTCATACCTGTCATTAAATGACCTTCTATAACTTGTAATGGTTTATCTACACTTTGTCTTGCCTCTTCTGCATCCTCTTCGATAAAAGCATCTATACCTTTAACCAATGAATGGGTTATGCGCTCTTGCAATGGTAATGTTCGCCACTCTAATGCTTTACCATCTTCTTCTTTCTTTTGACCCTTGACAGTCTCTGCAAAATCTAACAAACGTTCAGTAGCATCATCTCTTCTATCGAGAATTACATCTTCCACATGCTCTAAAAGATCCTTTGGAATGTCATCATAGATCTCCAACATGGTAGGATTTACAATACCCATATTCATTCCGGCTTTTATAGCATGATACAAAAAGACTGAATGCATAGCTTCTCGAACCACATTATTACCTCGAAACGAAAAAGACACATTACTTACTCCACCACTTACGCTTACATGTGGTAAATTTTTACGAACCCAACGCGTAGCTTCTATAAAATCTATGGCATTTCTGCGATGCTCTTCCATACCTGTTGCTACCGGGAAAATATTGAGATCAAAAATGATATCTTCTGGTGGAAAGTTGACTTTGTTGACTAAAATATCATACGAACGTTTTGCTATTTCTATGCGACGCTCGTAATTATCCCCTTGACCAACCTCATCAAAAGCCATAATAATAACTGCTGCGCCATAGCGCTTTATTTGCGTGGCTTCCCATAAAAACTTTTCTTCACCTTCTTTCAGAGAAATAGAATTAACGACGCTTTTTCCTTGAACCACTTGTAATCCAGCTTCGATAATTTCCCATTTGGAACTATCGATCATCATCGGAATTCTACAAATATCTGGTTCGGCAGCAATAAGATTTAAAAAACGTACCATAGCATCTTTCCCATCTATAAGACCGTCGTCCATGTTCACATCCAAGATTTGGGCACCGCCATCAACTTGGTGTCTTGCTACTTCTAAGGCTTCATCGTATTTTTCTTCTTTAATTAAGCGTAAAAACCGTCTTGAACCTGCAACATTCGTTCGTTCGCCGACATTGATAAAATTACTCTCTGGTGTAATTATCAATGGTTCAAGACCACTTAATCTCATATGTCTTTGTTCCGTTGTACTCATTTTTTTTAAACAGGAACAGCCAAAGCCCTCGGTTGGTATTTGGCTGCTACTTTTGCTATTGCTGAAATATGTTCTGGAGTTGTTCCGCAACAACCACCAATAATATTAATTAGGTTCTTTTTTAGATATTCTTCAATCTGATCCGCCATTTCCTCAGGCGTTTCATCGTACTCACCAAAGGCATTTGGCAATCCAGCATTTGGATGTGCCGAAATTGCATAATTAGTCTTAGAGGCAATTGATTCTAAATGTGGTTGCAATAAATTAGCACCTAAGGCACAATTAAAGCCCACACTCAATAATGGTAAATGGGATACAGAAATCAAAAAAGCTTCTGCGGTTTGACCAGATAAGGTTCTTCCTGAGGCATCGGTTATTGTTCCAGACACCATTACAGAGATATCAATACTTCGCTCCGATTTAACCTCTTCTATGGCAAACAAAGCCGCTTTGGCATTGAGCGTATCGAAGACTGTTTCTACCATTAATAAATCGACGCCACCATCGACCAAAGCCTCCACTTGTTGTTTATAAGCTATACGCAATTCATCAAAAGTCACAGCTCTATAACCAGGATCATTAACATCTGGAGACATACTTGCTGTTCGGTTAGTAGGTCCCATAGAACCCACCACAAAACGAGGCTTATGAGGTTCTTTAGCAGTTATCACATCAGCCACTTCCTTCGCAATTTTGGCTGATTCGTAATTCAACTCATATACCAAATCTTCCATCTGATAATCTGCCATAGCGATGGTAGTTCCAGAGAATGTATTGGTTTCGACAATATCTGCACCTGCCTCGAAATATTTACGATGTACTTCTTTCACAGCTTCTGGTTGGGTAATGGATAATAGGTCATTATTCCCTTGCAATGGAATTGGGTAATCTTTGAAACGTTCTCCACGAAAATCTTCTTCAGTAAACTTATATTGCTGAAGCATGGTACCCATTGCACCATCTAATATTAATATTCGTTTTTGTAATTCTTTTATTACTCTATTCATACTTTTTAAAAAACAGATTCCCGAAAGACCTAAAACAAAAGCCATGACGGGAATCCAAATTTTTGTTTATTGTATAATACAACAAAAATTAAAACTCGTTTCTAATGAGTTACACCTAAGAATATGTTATTGAGAATTGTACAACTACAGATGTGTACTTGTACGTGAGTTATCTATCTTAACCGACGAGAAATGATTCGTCTGTTAGGTAGAATTTAGCACCTTCATGGTAAATCCATGGGTTGCTAAGGCGTCATCGGGTCTATTCCCTCAACCTTTCTTGATAACATTTCAAAAAGTGATTGAACTTCTGTTGGAACAAATATTCAAAAGAAAAAATTACAAATGCAAATCTTTTTAAAATTTTAATAGTGTTTAACAAATCACCATTTGAAATTTATTTTTGTAAAAATGTTATAATACTTCACTTTTAAGTTGATAAGAATTATGTATTTTTGCACCTTAATAACAAAAAGAGGACTGATTTGACTGATTGCAACCTCTGGAAAAAATTGCTAAATACAGTGTTATTCTTTCCACATTGCTACGTCAAATCACGAATAAAAAGATAATTATGGCGTATTTATTTACATCAGAAAGTGTTTCTGAAGGACATCCAGACAAAGTTGCAGATCAAATTAGTGATGCATTAATCGACAACTTTTTGGCTTTTGACAAGGATTCTAAAGTGGCTTGTGAAACTTTAGTAACTACAGGTCAAGTTGTATTAGCTGGAGAAGTAAAGTCTAATACTTACTTAGACGTACAACAAATTGCAAGAGAAACCATTAACAAGATTGGCTACACTAAGGGCGAATATATGTTCGATGGTAATTCCTGTGGTGTATTTTCTGCAATCCACGAGCAATCAGATGATATTAATCGTGGTGTAGATAGAGCTACAAAAGAAGAGCAAGGTGCTGGTGACCAAGGTATGATGTTTGGTTATGCAACGCGCGAAACCGAAAACTATATGCCATTGGCTTTAGATTTATCGCACCTTATCTTAAAGGAATTGGCTGAATTACGCCGTGAGAATAACGAGATCACTTATTTAAGACCAGATTCTAAATCTCAGGTAACTATAGAGTATAGTGATGATAATACACCGCAGCGTATAGATGCTATTGTGGTATCGACACAGCATGACGATTTTGGTAGCGATGAAGAGATGCTGGCAAAAATTAGAAAAGATATCGTAGAGATATTAATTCCTCGAGTGATTGCTAAAGTTCCAGATCATATCAAAGTACTATTTGATGATAATATTACCTACCACATTAACCCAACTGGGAAGTTTGTCATTGGTGGACCACATGGTGATACAGGTCTTACAGGGCGTAAGATTATTGTTGATACTTATGGTGGTAAAGGTGCTCATGGTGGTGGTGCATTTTCTGGGAAAGACCCAAGTAAGGTAGACCGTAGTGCAGCTTATGCAACACGTCATATCGCAAAGAATTTAGTTGCAGCAGGATTATGTGACGAAGTATTAGTACAAGTGTCTTACGCGATTGGCGTTGTAGAACCAATGGGGATTTTTATTGATACTTATGGAACATGTCCATTTAATCTAACCGATGGTGAGATTGCTAACAAGGTTTCTGAAATCTTTGATATGCGTCCAGCAGCCATTGAAGAGCGATTAAAATTACGTCAGCCAATGTATAGCGAAACTGCAGCTTACGGACATATGGGACGTGTAAATGAAACTGTTTCTAAAACGTTTACACAACCAAACGGCGAATCTAAAACTGTAGATGTAGAGTTATTTACTTGGGAAAAATTAGATTACGTAGATAAGGTAAAAGCTGCTTTTGATATTTAAAAAAAGATATGAGATAATTAAAAAAGCCTTCTCGTTTGAGAAGGCTTTTTTGTGTTTTGCGCTTTTATCTAAAGTGAATACACGGCTCTAAATGTTATAAAACGTGGTTGGATAAAGGTTTCTCTATTGCTAACCGCAAAATCTGAAACATTGTTGTTGATATTCGCGTCAATGTTTAAAATGTTATTTGCTCTTATCTCATATTCCCATTTTGCATCACGATCTTTTCGATAACCTAATCGCGCGCTCCACGTAGTGAACGATTGTGAGGTACCTGCAAATCTTTGATTTGTATATCTATAATCCGTAACAAATGTCACTGAGTCCCAGATGTAAGCATCAAAACGAACAGAAGGTACGTTTCTGTAAACACTAGTTTCAGTATTACCTTGTTGGTTATTGGTAACAGAATACTCATAACGTAATCTTACGTTTGGTGCTTCTCTAAAGTTTGTTCGTAGCTCTGGCGTATAACTCTGGGTAAAGCTCTCATTTTCAGATTGACGACCTTGAATAAACTGATTACGTAGGCTATAGTTGAAATTAGATCCTATTCTCGTAATTATTTTACCAAAGCGTTTTTCCCATCGCCCAAATACTCTTAATGTTTCATCATCGAATTGGGAATTAAAAAATGTACTCGTAGTAATTACACTATTAAAAAGCGCTGCGGATCTTATTGGGTCAATGTTTTTGTTATATGTAATCCCACCAAAAACATTGGTATTATTAAATAAATTAAAACTACGGTAAAACAAACTTATATTATGACTTAATCCGTTTTCTAAATCTGGATTACCAAATGAGAGTGCATCAAAATTTCCAAAAACTAAACCTTGTGCCAAGCTCGTAACATCTGTAAAGTTGTTTGTCATTCTATAGTTCAAAGTCAAACTCTCTGACTTTTTAAATTGTACACGTGCTTCGAACTCAGGTAATATTCTAAAGAAATTCTCACCAAAGTCCTGACCGAACTGAGTATTCTTATTCCCATAGTAATGTAAAGACACACCTGGTCTAAACGTAAACTTACCTGTACGCACATTATAACGTGTACCTATATATACATCACTAAAATTGTATTGCGTATTATTTTCTGCTCTCAGTGGATCTCCATTGTCATCAGTTAGACTTGGAACAGGATTTAAGATATTTCCACCATCTAAAAACTGGAAAATATTAGAATTAAAATCCTGACGGCTAAAAATAGTTCCTAACGTAAAACTAATATTACTCTTTGGTCCAAGTATGTTATAATAATCCAACTTAGCATCCAATTGGTTAGACTTTACACGTCTATCCTGACCTAAATTGTAAGTCGCTAAACTTCTATCAAGACCTAATAATTCTGCAGTAGCATCGTAAGCATCTTCATCGTCATTTGGGTCTGGATTCCCGAAACCATTATCATTGTTTAGAGGATCATTATTCAAAATAGCATTATAAAAAGGATCTTCGTCACGGATTAAATGCTGTGCCTCAAACGCAAAAATATTGTTCTCGTTTAGTGTATAGTAGTAATTTAAATTCTGATTGATACTAAAAGGGGTTACCTCATCAAGTTGTGCTGTTGTACCAATAACCGACGAAATTTCTGTTTGGCGTTCTGAGTCGTTTGAGAATCTTGCCAATACATCATAATCTAACTGATTATTCGCGTTTGGTTTGTACAGCACACTTAGCTTCGCCAAAAGTTGATCGGATGCTTCTTGACCAACATTAGAAGTACTCTCGTCAGGGATTCCTAAGTCAGCATTCGTATATCTTACAAAATTATCAGTTCTCGAATCTATACGTGTACCATTTACAATTACAAATCCACTTAAGTCCAACGTACTTTTTGGAGAATAACTGAAGTTAGTAGCTAATAACTTAGATTCAATCTTTTGGGCATTCCCAAGACTTGTTAAACCACCTAGACCATTATTTCCTAAATTAAGGTTGGTCCCACTATCTCGACTTGGTGATCTAAAACCACCACCAAAATTTCTTAAATCTCTATTGTTAATTGCAGATTCGCCAATATTGTTAAGATCACCAATGACATTGACACTGTATTTTGGACTGTAGTAAAACAGTTTTGGCTGTACCACATACAACTCGTCATTAGGCGATGGTGCTTGTCCTGCGCCAACAGTAACATCTCCAAACCAGAAGTTTTCTTTTCCTTCTTTCAGTTTGATGTTTATCGCAACTCTATCTTGGTTGTTTTGTACGCTTCGTAATTGCCCAACCTCGGTAAAGTTTCTTAATACTTCAATTTTATCTACTGCATTTGAAGGAATATTCTCAGTTGCTAACTTGGTGTCTCCATCAAAAAAATCTTTACCATTTACAGTAATTTTTTCGACCCGATTACCTTCTACCTCAATACCGCCATCTTCCGTAATTTCTACACCGGGTAATTTTTCTAAGACATCTTCGAGTTTTCGTTCGGAACCATTCTTAAAACTATCAGCGTTATAAACAATAGTATCACCTTTAATGGTTACCGGCATTTCATAGGTTAGCTCTACAGCATCAAGCGCATTGTCAATTGCCATTGTAAAATCCTTAGTGATATCGGCTTCCTTAGTTTCAATTACGGTATTAATGGTTTTCATACCAATGTAAGTGACCTGTACATTGTATTTCCCATTTTTACCTAATGCTAAGGTGAATTTTCCTTTGGCATCTGTGATACCATAAGATTCTAAAGCCTTAGATTCCTGGTTTATAGCAATAACATTAGCTAACTCTAACGGTTGACCAATACTATCCTTTACTACTCCACTAAGTTTTACTTGAGAATAGGAGCTTAGTGCTACTATTAGTAGAAGTAGCGTGTAAAATTTTTTCATTATTTGGTTAATTAAATTCTTGGTTGTTAGTTAATGGAATTAGTTGCGACCTCTACCACGTCTTCCTCGCCACATGCTACGCATTTCTTCCATTTTTTTGGTAGTAATTTCGGTGTACTCTTCTTGTGTTACTACTTCACCTTTTTCTGGTTTTTTAATATTATCTCTTTCCTTAGGATTCATTACGACCTTAGTACATAAAATTGTTGTACGATCTGCATTAATTTCTAAAATCAATCCAGGTAATCCCCAATATTCATCTGGGCCTTGGTTCACAGGAATTTGAGGTGTATACCACGCAACAATTTCAATAGTTTTTGGAGTTTCAATTTCAGACATTGGATCATCGCTATTAGCTGTTTTTGAAGAGTCCTTTTCTTTTTTGGTGTCATCAGGTCTACGGCGACGCATACTTCTCCAATCCATTTTGTCTACCTCTTTCGTAGCAGTTGCTTTAAAAACTGTATAAGCTCCAATAGTTTTGGTTTCTGTTCCCATTTTCCATTCTAATGGCTTAAGATCATCTTTAATTAGAAACTGCTTTCCAAAAAATTCTTGATCTACAATAACCTCTTTGTCTTTTACATTTTTATAACGCGGACCAGAAGTTAAACTACTTGAAAATGTAGAACCCCAACCGCCACCTCCTTGGGCTTCTAATCGTTCTTCTTCTTTGTATATAGATTCTTCTCTATTGAATGTTAGCACGTATTCTTTTTCTAAAAAGCTTTTCATACGATCTTGCCAACGTTTCATTTGCTCTGAACTTACTTGACGATTACCACCACCAAATTGGCTCATATCCATGGTGGTTTTGGTCTGGTAATAGGCTTTACCTTGAAAATCTTGTGCGAAAGTTATAGTGCTAAAAAACGTTAGTAACGCTAAAACAATTAGTCTTGATTGAAATAATTTCATTTTGTTTGATTATATCTTAGAGTTACGTCTCTAAGACTCGTGAAATAACAAAAAGTTAAGTCGTGCTTTGTTAAACTTGAGTTAAAGAATTAACCTCTTCTTCGACCTCTACTATTTCTAAAATCTTTCATCTTCTCAACAACTGTAGCTTGGTAGTCTACTTTGTTGATGACCTCACCACGTTTTGGTGCTTCAATAACAACTTCCTCCTTAGGGTTAATTACAATCTTAGAGCATAACATTGTTGTATTATCTGCACTTACCTCTAAAATTAATCCTGGTAATCCCCAAAATTCTGAAGGTCCATGACTTACAGGTATTTGCGGCGTATACCACGCTTCTACTTGAGTCATCTTAATTTCTGGAACAATTTCATTACCTAAAGAATCTGTTTGCGGTTCTTGAAGTCTCATCTTATCCCAAGAAAAATTATACCATGATAATTCATCCGAAGGAATTAAAGCCATTGCTTTAAAACACTGATAATTTCCAATTTTCTTTACTTCAGACCCTAATTTCCAATCTATCTTTTGCAGTTTATCCTTTACCAAAAAATTTTTACCATAGAATTCTTGACTTTGCACCAAAGCTGTGTCTCTTACATTTTTGTATTGGTCACCTTGAGCAAAGTTTTTACCCCAAGAATCTGTAGCTCCAGACCAAGCATCTAACTTTTCATCTTCCTTAAAAAACGACTCTGTTTTATTGAATGATAACACATAAGTCTTTTCTAATCGATTCTTCATACGCGCCATAACCTGCTTTTTCTGTGCTTCGCTTAATCGTGCGCCCCAACGACCTAAATCCATAGTAGATTTAGAAAAATAATAGGCTTTACCAGAAAATTCTGGTTGTGGTTGCGTCTCGTGATTAAGGATAAAAGCAAACGCTAAAAGACTGATTTTTAGTAAAAAAGATTTCATGATGGTAATATTTTATTAGTATAATGTCTATCAAATTTATATAAACCTTAAACAAAACAATTTTGTTTATTAAAACATTAACATCCTAATCTTTTTAATTAGCCACCAATACGGATCTCAAAGGTTTCTCCATTATCACGATTACCCTTAGCAGGTCTATAACGCTCAAGCATTTCCTTTTGCTTTTTCTCCATGATAACATCAAACTCCTTTTGGTTAACTTCTTTTCCTTTGGTAGGTTCGGAAATTTCGACCTTCTTCTCAGGATTTAAGGTAATCTTTGTACATACAATCTGTTGCTTTCCTGCACTTACTTCTAAGATTAAACCTGGTAATCCATGGTAGTTTTCAGGACCATTATTTACAGGAATTTGCAAGGTATACCAAGCGGTTACTGTTTGTGTTTGCTTTTCTCTTTTAATGTCGCTATCTGTAGAATCACTTTCACTATCGCTAAAACTTGAACTGCTTACAACTTCAATCTCTCGTGTGAAAGTTGCTTTGCAACACTCATAACTTCCAATAAATTTTGTCTCAGATCCTAATTTCCATTCAATAGGTTCTAATTTATCTTGTACCAAAAAGATCTTTCCATAAACATCTGTTTGGTTGGTATAGCGCTGTTCTTTGGTATTCTTATATAAAATATCACCACCGCCGCCATCACCAATGACCATAACTTGAACATTTCCACTTCCTACAGAAGGTGGTGCTAATTTCTCATCTTCTTTATATACAGAAGCTTCTTTATTAAAACTCAGGTTAAAGGTTTTCTGAAATTGTTTTCTCAGCATCTCTTTCATTTGTTGATGCATATCAGAAGTCATTTGTGTACTGTCTATTTTAATATCCATAGCTCTGCTCGTTTTATACGTAGCAATACCCTGGAAATCTTGAGCATTAGCACTGGTAACAACCAGCACTAAACTCAATACAACTACTCTAATAATATTTATCATGATTTAGTTTTTTGTTTTATAATATTTAATTGCCGAGCTTCTAACCTTCTCAACACTTGCCAAGAACTTTTCTTTTTCATTAGTATTACCATGAATGGTATAGCTCATACTTGAGTTGGTTCCGTTAGTCATTTTCTTCCCATTGCATTTCAACTCGAAAGTAATGTCTTCATTAGGTTGCGCCTCATTTAAAATTTCAACAAAATCTTCGATTTTAAATGTTGACTCGACTTCCTCTGCAGAATCAACTTCTACCTTAATACTAAAGCTTTCTATTTTAACTAATTCGGACTTCTCGACATTTGATTGTGCCGCAACGATAAATCTTAAAGATAATAAGATAGCTAATACTGATAATTTAATTGTTTTCATTTTTGTTCATTTTTTGATTAGTACACTACAAATATCATGACTCCTTTTTCATTTTAAGGTTAACCAATGTTAACGTGTGTTAACCGATAGCTTCGCTTTAGATAATATCCTATACTTTTGAAGTATGAATGATAAACGCTATAAATATATCTTGTATGTTATAACTCCTGTAATAGTGGCTACAATAGGTATTCAAATCTATTGGAATATTAAAAACTACGAAAGCAGTATGCAGCAGTTAATTAATGATGTACAGACAAGTCTTGACAAAGCTATTGATGATTATTACACTAATCTTGCAGAAGAAACAACATTAGCCTTTTCTTTTAATGAGTCCAAGGATGCTGATAAGCTATTTAATAGTACAAGTGCAATTGGCAGTTTATTGCAAGACATAGACATAAATGAAGGACGTTTTAAAAATTTGAATACCATCGATGTTTCCAAGATTAAAGGCGCAAAAGTATTTAAAGGATTTAAAGCAGATTCCATGATGGCTGCCGAACGAAAGACTAACAAGTCCTGGACTATCGATTCTTTAAAAAATGAAATCAAAGGCATCCGAGATAGCGCAGATTATATTGAACTAAACAATTTTCAAGTACTAACCTCAAAAGTTATTGTGTCTATTACCAATGATACTTTAAACCTTAAGGTTGTGGACACGCTCCTAAAAAAAGAGCTCAATCGAAAAAATATTACTATCGATTATAACATCAATTACAAAGCTCCTGAATTACCAAATGGCTTTAAGGATAGTGTTATCCTTATTGAGGCTGACTCCACCAATTTCGGTCATGATGGCTTTTTAAGTGTATTGTCAGAGTCGTCATTTCTTCCAAAAGAAAGTAACCTAAGTATCGATTTTACCAATGAGACTGCTGTAATTCTGAAACGTATGCTGGGTGGAATTGGTATATCTACACTTTTGGTTTTAGCCATAATAAGTTGTTTGTTCTATATGCTGAAAATTATTCGTGATCAGAAACAATTGGCAGAAGTAAAAAATGATCTAATCAGTAATATTACTCACGAATTTAAAACACCAATCGCCACAATAGGTGTAGCCTTAGAAAGCATTAATAATTTTGAAGCCATTGACGATAAAGAGAAAACAAAGCGGTATGTAGATATGTCGTCGACACAACTCAATAAGTTGAATGTCATGGTTGAAAAACTTTTGGAGACCGCAACATTGGATAGTGAAAATCTAAACCTTAATAAGGAGCAAATTGATGTTGTTAGCTTATTGGACACTTTGGTCAATCGTTATAAAACTCATAACCCAAACAAGACTATAAATAGTAGCTTTAAGGTTGAAGAACTATTAGTCAAGGTAGATGTTTTTCATTTTGAAAACGCTTTGAATAATATTTTAGATAACGCCATGAAGTATGGTGGCGATATTATCTCGGTAGATTTATTGCCTTCAAAAAATACCTTTGAAATTACTATTTCAGATAATGGCACAAGTCTTTCAAAAGCCAACAAAGATCAAATTTTTGAGAAATTTTATCGTGTACTTAAAGGCAACCAACATGATGTAAAAGGCTTTGGGATTGGGCTATTCTATACTAAAAGCATCATAGAAAAACATGAAGGACGCATTGAGTTAGTCTTAAACAAATCATTAACCAGCTTTAAAATTACTGTGCCAAATGGATAATCCTACACGTATACTTTTGGCCGAGGATGAACCTGCACTAGGGCAAATCGTTAAAGAGAGTTTAGAAAGTCGAAATTTTGAAGTTTTACTTTGTACTGATGGTAAAATGGCCATGGATGTTTATCTAAATGAAAAACCTGAATTATTGGTATTGGATGTGATGATGCCCAAAAAAGATGGACTTACTTTGGCTAAAGAAATTCGTGAGATAGATGATGCAATTCCAATCATTTTTTTGACTGCAAAATCGCAATCACAAGATGTTGTAGAAGGCTTTACTATTGGAGGTAACGACTACTTAAAAAAGCCTTTTAGTATGGAAGAACTTATTGTAAGAATCGATAATCTAATTGGCCGTACAAAAATCCAAAAGAAGACAGAAATAATCACTTTGGGTGAATTCACCTTCGATTTTCCAAAGCAACTGTTAACCTATCAATCCGAAGATCCTGTCCAACTCACACATCGCGAAGCACATCTATTATTTCATCTTATAAAAAATAAGAACAAGGTCCTGGATCGTTCATTAATTCTCAATAAACTCTGGGGCAATGATGATTTTTTCTCTGCCCGAAGTATGGATGTTTTTATTTCTAAGCTTAGAAAGAAATTAAAGCGAGATGATACGCTACAAATTCTTAACGTTAGAGGATTTGGATATAAGTTGACGGACTAGTCATTACAATTCTATTAGTGGCACAATTTTCGTACATTTCTAATCTGTATGAAAAACACCTTATACATTATATTTTGCTTGATATTCTCTCAGTGTTTTACTCAAAAAAGTGTAAGCATAGAGCTTTTGGATGAGACTAAATTCAAGGCAAATTCTATTTTCGGAATCGATACTTTTGGCACTACTTATTATTCTGATAAAAATGAAAGCTTCTATAAAAAATCTGCAGATACAACGATAAGTTATGCCAATTTTCAATTAGGTAAAATTGCTTCAGCAAACACCTTTAATCCTCTAAAAATAAATCTATTTTACAGAGACTTTAATACGGTTGTTATCCTTGATAATCGACTTGCAGAAATAGAGAAAATTGACTTTAATACAACTCGTGAGTACAAAAATATAGCCTTAGTTTCTACGGGTTATGATAAT
>CBFHYD010000030.1:0-23188 GCA_965659975.1 Winogradskyella sp.
TTAATTATTTTATTCATAATTTTGTTACTCATCAAACCAATAAACTATTGAAAATCTCTAGAGAAATTAAAGTGGCAATACTCGTCATCTCTGGCGTTATACTTTTCATATTTTTATTTAATTACCTCAAAGGGCAAAATCTATTTTCGGACGAAGTTAACTTCTATACTGAATTCGAATACAATGCCTTAACCTTATCATCGCCAGTTACTATAAAAGGTAATGTAGTAGGAAAGGTCGAAGATATCACCTACGATTTTAAGTCCGAAATGACACGAGTTGAGTTTTCAGTTGATCCAAGACTTTCATTTGCTAAATCTTCTGTAATCCGCATGTACGAAACAGGACTTATGGGTGGCAATGGTTTGGCAATAATAGATTCGCATGAAGGTCCTGATGCTGCAAAAGGCGATTATATTAAATCTGAAGTCGAACCAGGATTGATATCTGCCTTATCTAAGAATTTCTCTGGTTTAAGTACCAATTTGGATAACACCTTACGTTCTGCGGACACATTAATGATTAGTCTTAACGATTTGGTTACTGATGATTCAGATGCTGGACTTAAGGCGACAATTAGGGAAATGAATACTACTTTAAAATCATTCAGAGATTTATCTTATTCGATTAAGCAAGTAGTGGAAGAAAATGATAATAAAATAGCATCCGTTTTGAGCAATTTTGATGTAACCAGTGAGAATTTAGCGAAACTCTCGGAGGATCTTAAGAATATTGAAATGGCTAAGACTGTGGCTAAATTTGAAGAAACACTATCTGGTATTAATGGTTTAATGAAAAACCTTAATGAAGGTGATGGCTCGTTAGGCAAATTATTAAACGACGATAAACTCTATAATAATTTAGAAGCAGCAACTAAGGAGATGGAGTTATTGCTATTAGATATAAAATTACATCCAGCGAGATATAGACGTATTTTATCTAAAAAAGAAATACCATACGAGCCACCAACAGAAGAACAACTTCAAAAAAACTAAGCAAACTTAGGTTATGAACTACCTCCCAAATATCATCTTTGCCATTATCCTAATTGCTGGTATTGGCTATTTTACGAGGAATATCAAAAAACTTATTCGCAACATTAAACTTGGGCCCGATGTAGATGCCAGTGATAATAAACCACAACGTTGGAAAAACATGGCACGAATCGCACTTGGTCAAAGCAAAATGGTCGTAAGACCAATTGCGGGTATCATGCATATTATAGTTTATGTTGGATTTATTATAATCAATATTGAAGTTATTGAAATCATTATCGATGGTTTGTTCGGAACTCACCGTATTGGCCTTAAAATATTACCAGAATCAATTTATGGTTTCCTGATTGGATCGTTTGAGGTATTAGCCGTATTGGTATTAGTATCAGTATTCGTGTTTTGGATGCGTCGTAATATCAGTAATATTAAACGATTCAAAAGTCTAAAAGGATGGCCAAAAAATGATGGTAATATCATCCTTTATTTTGAGGTGGTCCTGATGTGTCTGTTTTTAGTAATGAATGCTACGGATTTATCGTTTCAAGAAATGAATTCTGGAAACCTTGTTTCCCAATACATAGCACCTTGGTTTGGTGATAATGTTCAGACACTTCATTTTATAGAACGTACGGCATGGTGGTTACACATTTTAGGTATTTTAATATTCCTTAACTATCTATATTATTCTAAGCACTTGCATATACTTTTGGCATTCCCGAACACCTATTACGGAAAGTTAACACCAAAGGGACAATTCAATAATTTAGATTCAGTTACGGCTGAAGTTAAGTTGATGATGGATCCAAACACCGATCCATTTGCTGCACCTGCAGAAGGTGACGATACTGAAGAACCTGCGAAGTTTGGCGCCTCGGATGTGATGGATTTAAATAGAATTCAGCTGCTTAATGCATATACCTGTACTGAATGCGGACGTTGTACAAGCGAATGTCCAGCAAACCAAACAGGAAAGAAATTATCGCCACGTAAAATTATGATGGATACCAGAGATCGATTGGTAGAAGTTGGTAAAAATATAGATGCTAATGGTGGTGAATTTAAGGATGACGGTAAGCAATTGCTCAATGATTATATAACCAAAGAAGAATTGTGGGCATGTACTACATGTAATGCCTGTGTTGAGGCATGTCCTGTAAGTATAGATCCATTATCTATAATTATGGAAATGCGTCGTTATTTGGTTATGGAAGAAAGTGCAGCACCAATGGAACTCAATAATATGATGACCAATATTGAAAATAATGGTGCACCTTGGCCATATAACCAGCAGGATAGATTAAATTGGGTTAACGAATAAAATAAATAAATGAAAAAGATTCTATTAATAATTGCGTGTTTGGTAGTTGGGTTTACAAGTGTAGCTCAAGGTAGTGAGTTGGATGTATTGGCAAATGATATGTTCGAAAAGACAAATCAAAGAGATTTTGATGCTTTAATTGATATGACATATCCGGCTGTATTTGATTTGGTACCAAATGATATGATGGTTACAATGTTTAAATCCATGTTCGAAGGTAATTACGAAATGAGCATCGACTTACCAGAACAGAAACCAGAATACACTTTAACGGACACTGTTAAATCAGAAGATTCCAAAACGGAATATGCCTTTATGAATTATGATATGGAAATGTCTATGACCTTTAAAAATCAAGAATTTGATAAAGAAGGACAGGAGATGATGGTAAATATGATGAAGGTACAAGGAATGGATGCTTCTTTTGAAAATCCAAGTAAGGTTAATGAATGTGAATGCGCCTGACAGATTGGTTATTTTTCTAAAGGATGAAAAAACCAATGGTGAATGGAAAATGGTTAATTACGACCCTAATTCACCAATTTTTGTACAAATATTACCAGTTGAAATTATTGAAAAGGCCAAAAGTCATCATCAGGCAATCATGTTAGAGTCTAAGAAAAAGAACTAAGAGAATGAGCGAGCAACTTAAAGTGCCTACAATGGCAGAATTAATGGCAGAAGGTAAGCAGCCAGAAATATTATTTTGGGTAGGTTCTGCTGGAAGTTATGATGATAGAGCAAAGAAAATCAGTAAAGCATTTGTCAAGCTTTTAAACGAAGCAGATGTAAACTTTGCTGTACTTGGTGCTGAGGAGAGCAATACAGGTGATGTTGCAAAACGTGCTGGGAATGATTTTTTGTTTCAAATGCAGGCCATGATTAATATCGAAGTGCTTAATGCTTACGAGATTAAACGCATTGTTACTTGCGATCCACATTCATTTAATTGTTTGAAAAATGAATATCCAAGTTTAGGCGGTAATTATGATGTGGTTCATCATACCCAGTATATAAAAGAACTGATTGAAGCCGGAAGATTATCTGTAAAAGGTGACACTTACAAAGGCAAACGTATTACATTTCATGATCCATGCTACTTAGGACGCGCCAATAGTGAATTTGACGCACCACGAAATGTATTGCAACAATCAAATGCGACTTTGGTAGAAATGAAAAAGAGTAAGCGCTTTGCGCTTTGTTGTGGTGCAGGTGGCGCACAAATGTTCAAGGAACCAGAGAAAGGTGATAAGGACGTTAATATATTACGTACGGAACAAGCATTAGAAACGACTCCAGATATTATTGCTACAGGTTGCCCTTATTGTAACACCATGATGACTGATGGTATAAAGGCCAAAGAAAAGGAAGGCGAAATCACTGTTTTAGACGTTGCTGAAGTCATAGCAAATTCAATTTAAATTATGAAAAAGAACATTTTATTACTATTCGTTTTACTTTGTGGTTTTACCATCAAAGCTCAAAATCTCTCAAAACAAGAAGCCTTAGAATTTATGGCAAACGACATTCATGATTTCTTGGTTTATAAAGTAGAGTCAGAGAATAAAGATTGGATGTAGATTCATTATTTTTGCAAGTAGAATAATGGATAATTAATGTTAGTCGATTTTAATACACTTCCCGAAGAGTCAAGAGTTTGGATATATCAAGCAAATCGTTCATTTTCAGAAGATGAACGCAATGAAATTGAAACAAAACTAAAGCATTTTATAACAGATTGGACGGCACATGGTAAGGATTTACAAGCTGGTTTCAAATTGGTTTACAAACGCTTTATTGTGATTGCTCTTAATCAAAATGCTAATATAGCTACTGGTTGTTCTATTGATGCGTCAGTAAGATTTATTCAACAATTAGAGCAGGATTATAACGTAGACTTGATGGACAAAATGAATGTATCCTACAAGCAAGGAGAGTTTATTGCATACAAGCCGTTGGTAGATTTCAAAAAAATGGCAAAGCAAAAAGCTATTTCAAAAAACACTATAGTCTTTAATAATTTGGTAACCAATATTGCCGAATTTAATGAGAATTGGGAAGTACCAGCAAGTGAAAGCTGGCACAGTCGTTTCCTGTAGTTGAAATATTCTCAGTGATTTGTTGATATTTTTATGAAAATCTCACCACCAAATATTTTTGATTGTTTGGTGTAAATCACATATTTACAGCCGAATTAAAGTAAACAATCATTTCCATTGGCAACTGATATTTTTCTTCTTAATATTTCTGGTCCAGACAAGCCTGGTCTTACATCAGGACTTACGAGTGTTCTTGCACAATACGATGCAAAAATTTTAGATATTGGTCAAGCAAATATTCATGATACGCTATCGTTAGGTATGATGTTCGAAATTGAGTCAGGCGAGAAATCTTCGGCAGTTCAAAAAGATTTATTGTTCAAGAGTTACGAATTAGGTATAACTGCGAAATTCACGCCTATATCACTTGATGATTATGAGAAATGGGTGAATCTTCAAGGAAAGGATAGATATATAATCACTATTCTTGGTGAAAAATTAGCCGCAGAACAGATTTCTGAAGTAACAAAGGTAATATCTGATAAAGGTTTAAATATTGATTCTATTAAGCGTCTTACAGGACGTCTATCTTTGGTTAAAGATGAAGAATATCCAAGAGCTTCAATACAATTATCCATTCGAGGTAAAATTGAAAACAAAACCGAACTAACAGAAAAGTTTGTTGAGATTTCAAGAGATTTAGATGTAGATATTGCATTTCAAGAGGATAATATATTTAGACGCAATAGACGCTTGGTCTGTTTTGATATGGATTCTACACTTATACAGACTGAAGTTATTGATGAACTTGCAGAACTTGCAGGTGTTGGGGCAGAAGTAAAGAGAATTACGGAGTCTGCAATGCAAGGCGAAATTGACTTTAATGAAAGTTTTAAACGTCGTATGAAACTTCTTAAAGGATTATCAGAGAATGTTTTACAAGAGGTTGCTGAACGATTACCGATCACAAAAGGAGCACGTCGCTTGATTGACACTTTACATGGTTATGGTTTTAAGACTGCTATTTTATCTGGTGGATTCACTTATTTTGGGAATTATCTGAAAGAAAAATTAGACATCGATTATGTCTATGCCAATGAGTTAGAAATTATTGACGGAAAGCTTAGTGGAAATTACATTGGTGAAATCGTTAATGGCAGCAAAAAGGCCGAATACCTTCAAAAAATAGCAAAAGAAATGGACATCGATATCGCGCAAACAATTGCAGTTGGTGACGGTGCCAATGATCTACAAATGCTTGATTTGGCTGGATTAGGAATTGCATTCCACGCCAAACCAAAAGTCAAAGACAATGCCCAAAGCTCTATAAGTAGCATTGGTCTAGATGGTGTTTTGTATCTTCTCGGATACCACGATAGACATATAGATTTAGTAGATTAAAGCTACTTTCTCTTTTCTAAGAAATTGCTTAAAACTCTGTTCATTAAAACTATCATAAAGTCTTTTTAATGCTAAACAATTATGCTAATTTGGCATAGTATTCGTTGTTTTAAATAGATATACAAAATTTGTTTTTATGCAGAAGAACTTTGCCCTCATCATACTTTTAGCACTTTCCTATATAGGTTTCTCACAAGACGAAACACCTAATCCATTGTTAACCGAAGACGCAGAGGCACAAATGAAATGGGTCGACAGTATTTACAATGGCATGTCTGTAAAAGAGCGAATTGGGCAATTGTTTATGGTACAAGCTTTTTCTAATAAAGGTTTTAAGCATGAAAATGAAATTTCAGCCTTAATCACAAAGCACAAAATTGGTGGTATCATATATTCTAAAGGAACTGCTGAAGCTCAAATTAAGTTGAACAATAATCTTCAGTCTTTATCTCAAGTACCATTACTTATTGGAATGGATGCAGAATGGGGTTTAAGCATGCGATTAGATGAAACTTATGCATTTCCATGGAATATGACTTTAGGTGCAGTCTCAGACGAAAAGTTAATTGAACAAACAGGATACCAAATAGGTGAACATTGCAAACGCGTTGGTGTACATTTCAATTTTGCACCAGTTGTGGATATTAATACCAACCCTAAAAATCCAATCATCGGTAACCGATCTTTTGGCGAGGATATGGATAATGTTTCTAATAAAGCTGCAGCCTTTATGAAAGGAATGCAGAATGCTGGCGTTTTGGCCAATGCAAAGCATTTTCCGGGTCATGGAGACACGGATGCAGATTCTCACAAAACACTTCCAACCGTTAGTTTTAATAAACAACGTATAGATTCTGTGGAACTCTATCCTTATCGTAAACTCATTAGAGACGGATTGTCGAGTGTTATGGTTGCACATCTTAACATCCCAGAGTTGGGCATTAATGATGGATTACCAACGTCATTATCCAAGAAGGTGGTGAAGGATATCCTTAAAAAGGAGTTAGGTTTTAAAGGCCTCATTTTCACAGATGCATTGACCATGAAAGGTGCCGCGGATTTTGTTCAACCGGAAATTGATGGTACTTCGGAAAAATCATTGGATACGCGTGGACTTATAGATCTTATGGCATTTAAAGCTGGTAACGATGTTTTGCTGATGAGTGAAAATGTAGAAAAAGGAATCGAAAAAATTTATCAGGCATTTGAAAATGGTGAAATCACAGAAGAAAGCTTAGCACATTCGGTGAAGAAAATATTAATGGCAAAATTTAAGGTAGGGCTTCAAGATTACAAGCCGTTATCGTATTTAAATGTACAAAAAGATATAAATAGGGTTGAAGATGATGTATTGTATAGTCAGCTTATGGAAAATGCCATAACTGTTTTGAAAAATGATAAGGATTTATTGCCTTTAAGACAGTTAGAAACGAAGAAGATAGCTTATGTTTCATTAGGCGATGACGATGGTTCGCCATTTTATAATGAACTAAAAAAGTATACCGATGTTCATAAAATTAGCGATTCAGATTTAGCAGGCTTATTATCTAAACTTCAAAATTATAATACTGTAATTGTTGGATTTCATAAATCTAATGATAACCCTTGGAAAGGCTTTAAATTTTCAGATAAAGAATTGACCTGGCTCTATGAAATAGCCAGAACAAATACTGTTATTCTTAATGTATTTGCGCGTCCTTATGCATTAATGGACTTAAAAACAATATCGAATATTGATGGTATTGTTATGAGTTATCAAAATAGTGAGATTGCCCAACAAAAGTCAGCACAATTACTATTTGGAGCCATCGCTGCTAAAGGAAGTTTGCCAGTATCAGCTGGAGAATATTTCAACTATGGAGAAGGAATAACCTATAACAACTTGAATAATTTATCCTATGGGTTACCCGAAGAAGTGGGATTGAGTTCAGAACGGCTTAAGAAACTGGATTCCATTTCAGAATACGCGGTTAAAGAGCAAATGACACCTGGAATACAGCTTTTAGTGGCCCGAAAAGGAAAGGTTATTTATAATAAAAATTTTGGGTACCATACCTATGACAAAAAGAATAAAGTAGACTTTGATGATGTTTATGATGTTGCTTCCTTGACCAAAATTTTAGCAACCTTGCCTTTGGTTATGGAACTAAAGGAGAAAAATATTATTTCTCTCAACACCAAACTTTCACAAATATTACCCGAATATAAGGATACAAATAAGCAGGACATTACTTTAAAGGAAATGCTATCTCATTATGCAAGATTAAAACCTTGGGTACCTTTTTATGTTAACACCTTAGATTCTATAACCAAGCAGCCTTTAAAAAAATGGTACAGAGGTTCTAAGACAGGAAAGTATAATGTAGAGGTAACGAATAAACTGTTTATGCGAAGTGATTACAAGGACAGTATTAATGAAATCATTAAAGAATCTGATCTTTTAGAACGACTGCGATACCGTTACAGTGATTTGCCATATTACATATTGAAAGACTATTTAGAATCCTATTATGGTAAAGGACTGAACGAGTTGGTACAAGACCATTTTTTTCAATCCCTTGGAGCAAATTATCTAACCTATTTACCCAGAGACAAGTTCAGCTTAAAAGATATTGTACCTACAGAAGTTGATGATTATTATCGAAATCAAAAAGTACACGGTTATGTTCATGATATGGGTGCGGCCATGCAAGATGGTGTTGGTGGTCACGCAGGTGTATTTGGTAATGCTAATGACGTTGCTAAAATGATGCAAATGTATTTACAGAAGGGATTTTATGGTGGTCGCCGATACTTTAAGACTTCTACTATAGACGCTTTTAATAAATGCCACTTTTGCCATAAAGACAATAGAAGAGGCGTTGGTTTTGACAAGCCACAATTAGGAGATGTAGGGCCAACTTGCGGCTGTATATCTATGACAAGTTTTGGTCATTCAGGATTTACCGGAACATACGCTTGGGCCGATCCTGAAGAAGAAATTGTATATATCTTCCTTGCGAATAGAACCTTTCCAAAAGCGGGTAAAAACCGATTACTTCGTGAGAATATTAGGACTGAAATTCAACGTCTTATTTACGAAGCTATTGACGATTAAATAATCCAAATTATTAGTTAAATGCAGGATAAGAAAAGTACTCATTAATTAAATGATGTAATTTAGCATTGTAATTATACAGATATGAAAATAGGGATTGTTTGTTATCCAACCTTTGGAGGAAGTGGTGTTGTAGCTACGGAATTAGGATTAGAATTGTCTAAACGTGGACACGAGATCCACTTTATTACTTATCAGCAGCCTGTACGATTAGAGCTTCTAAGCAACAATGTGCATTTTCATGAGGTTAATGTACCCGAGTATCCTTTATTTCATTATCAACCGTACGAGTTAGCTTTGTCGAGTAAACTCGTTAATATGGTTAAACAGTTTGGTATAGAACTACTACACGTGCATTATGCAATTCCACATGCTTATGCAGCCTTTATGGCGCAACAGATGTTAAAAGATGAAGGTGTCTATGTGCCAATTGTAACGACACTTCATGGTACAGATATAACTTTAGTTGGTAGCCATCCTTTTTATAAGCCTGCGGTTACTTTTAGTATTAATAAATCAGATGCTGTAACTTCTGTATCCGAGAGTTTAAAACAAGATACTTTAAGATTGTTTGACATTAAGAAAGAAATAGAGGTTGTTCCCAATTTTATTGATGTCGAAAAATTTCAACCCAATTTTACAGATTGTCAGCGTTCCATGATGGCAACAGAAGGTGAGCGCATAATTACCCATATTAGTAATTTCCGTGAAGTGAAAAACATTCCAGATGTTATTCGGATATTTTATAATGTTCAAAAAGAAATACCTGCCAAGTTAATGATGGTTGGAGAAGGACCAGAGCGCGAGCCAGCTGTTTTATTGGCGGAAGAGCTTGGAATTGAAGACAAAGTATTATTCTTTGGTAATAGTAATGAAATAGATAGAATTCTTTGTTTTACTGATCTATTCCTATTGCCTTCAGAAACAGAGAGTTTTGGTTTGGCAGCCTTAGAGGCCATGGCGTCCAATGTACCTGTTATTTCATCAAATACAGGTGGATTACCTGAGGTTAATAGCCATGGGTTTTCAGGCTATTTAAGTAATGTTGGGGATGTTGATGATATGACAAACAATGCCATTAAGATTCTAAAAGATGTTGGTACGCTAGATAAGTTTAAAGCAAATGCTAAGCAACAGTCAATTAAATTCGACTTGCATAATATCGTGCCCATGTATGAAACAATATATGAACAAACGCTTTCAGCATATCTCATCAAATAAAAAAAGCCATCAAGTTTGATGGCTTTTGTATTTCTACTGTGTAATTCTAAAATTGATATCTAATACCCAAGGCGATATCAAAATTAGTGTCGTCATTAAAATCTCCAAATCCAATTTCAGGTCTAAAGTCGAGAGACAATAGTAAAGGAATATCAAAATTATATTCAATACCAATATATCCTGCTGCGAAAAAAAATGTTTCACTCTCATTTATTGGTGAATCGAAATCATAAGATCCAACACCACCACCAGCACCAACATACCAGTTAAAACCACCATCAATGTTCCAAACCCATTGGTAAAGACCTGCAAGCTTAAACCCACTAAAATTGTTTCCTGAACGCCAACCCAAATCAAGTTCTAATCTATTGTTGTCTCCAAGCGCACGCTGATAAGACACTTCAGCACCAAAACCATCACTATCACCAAGGCGTAAACCAATGGCATTGTCCGCAATCTCTTGTGCTTGAGTTGTTGTTACAAATCCTACAATAATAGCAGCTAATAAAATTAATTTTTTCATGTTTTTTATGTTTTTAATTGATTTGAGTAGTGATTACAAAAATAACGTCAAAAGTATATTTATATTTGATTTTAGATCCTAGGATATAATTTATTTGTCAAAAAATATGAATAAGTTGATTAAAGACTTTAGTAACATTTTAAAACCAGATCAAATACTAACACACGACAAGTTAGAAGATCGTTACCATCATATATGGGCTATGGATAATTCTATAAATGTGGTGGCTATGCTTTTGCCAGAAACTACCGAAGAGGTTTCTGAGATAATGAAGGTCTGTCATAAACACAATCAGCCAGTTGTTGTATTTGGAGGACTAACAAATTTAGTTGGGAGTACCAAGGTAAATCCTACAGAGGTGGTTATATCTATGGAACGATTAAATGCTATTGGTAATGTAGATGTACAAAGCAGGACCATTACGGTAGGTGCCGGAGCTATATTAGAAAATGTTCAGAATACAGTTTTGGATAGTGGTCTTTTATTTCCACTGAATTATGGTGCTAAAGGATCAGCTCAGATAGGTGGAGCTATTTCAACAAATGCCGGTGGTCTGCAAGTTTTACGATACGGAATGACAAGGAACCTAATTTTGGGTCTTGAAGTTGTCCTTGCCGATGGGACAATGTTGTCGTCCTTAAAAAAGATAATCAAGGATAATTCTGCTTACGACATAAAACACTTATTTATTGGCTCCGAAGGTACTTTAGGAATAGTAACAAAAGCGGTGCTAAAGCTTGTTGAAAAACCAAAAAGTCGTGTTTCTGCTTTCGTTGGTATAAATGAATTTAATAATGTTGTAAAATTCATGAGACATATGGATCAAGGACTTGCAGGTACCTTGAGTAGCTATGAACTCATTTGGAAAGATACATTTATTACACTAACCGAAGATCAGTCCGTAGAACGATCACCTTTACCTTATGATTATAATTATTATGTGCTTTTAGAAGGTTTAGGCAGTGACTTAAATCAAGACAGTGAAAGACTTGAAAAACTGGTCGAAGAAGCTTTAGTGAATGAAATTATAGAAGACGCTACATTTGCCACAACAGAGAAAGATCTCAGTTGGTTCTGGCATATCAGAGAAAATGTAGATGCTTTGGTTGCAGTTATGGAGTTCGATCAACATTTTGATATTAGTTTACCGATTGATATAATAGGTACAACAATAGAAGCGATAACAAGAGAATTGGAACAATTGGATGGCGTGACTCATATATATCCATTCGGTCATGTTGGTGACGGCAATATTCATTTCATCATCGGGAAAGAAAGCGAAAGTGATGCACTCCGTAAAGCTATAAATAATGTTGTTTATAGTCCATTGTTGAATTTAGGTGGTTCTGTATCTGCCGAACATGGTATCGGAGTCCACAAAAAAGAATACCTAAAACTTTGTAGGACGTCTGAAGAAATAGAGGTTATGAAACAACTAAAGAAAACCATGGATCCAAAAAACATCCTCAATAGAGGTAAGGTACTGGATTTAGATTAGTTTATTCTTCTTCTGGCTGTTCTATAATGGTGATGGCTGCGATAAGATCTTGAGTGTTCATTTGTTTTAAGTCGTCATCAGCTACAAAAGGCGCCAGTTTATCACTTGTATATTTATATAATTTCCAACGCTTCAAACGGTATTCTAAAGCTGTGAAATTTTCAACCCAATCTCCTGGATTCATGTAAGTTGTCGAACCCTTAGAGTTTGATTTCACTTCAATTGTTGGTTGATGAATATGGCCGCAAACCACATAGTCGTATTCTTTTTCAATAGCTAAATCAGAAGCTGTTTTTTCAAAATCATTTATATACTTCACAGCACCTTTAACATTGTTCTTTATTTTTTGAGAAAACGAGTAACGTTCTTTTCCACGTTTTTCCAAGAACCAATTGACCCATCTATTCAAAACAATTAATAGGTCATAACCCCAACCACCGAGTTTTGCAATCCATTTGGCTTTTTGAATTGAAATATCAAAAACATCACCATGAAAAAACCACATTTTTTTGCCATCAATATTAAGTAACAATTTGTTAACAATGGATATATTTCCAATCTGCGAGTCAGTAAACTTTCGAAGCAATTCGTCGTGGTTTCCAGTGATATATGTTACCCGTACACCATCAGCAGAAAGACTCATTAATTTCTTGATAACCTTCATGTGTGATTTTGGAAAAAAGCGTTTTTTAAACTGCCATATATCAACTATATCACCATTGAGCACTATATGTTTGGGCTCAATGCTATTAAGATAATTCAGTAGCTTTTTAGCTTCACATCCGTAAGTACCCAAATGCACATCCGAGATAACAACTATGTCTAATTTTCGCTTTACGTTCAAACCATAAGAATTTACGGTACAAATAACTCCAACCTATGTAAATTAGTAGTTATCCAATAATTAACTGTTGTTGAGGGAATTGTTATGAAACTGTTATTAGAATTCAGTTATATTTTATCTAACAGGTTTTTTATTGTTTCTTTAAACATTTATTTTAGCGTAAAATCATTGTAATGGCAGGAAATTCCTTCGGAAAATTATTTAAACTCACAACTTTTGGAGAGTCTCATGGAAGAGCAATTGGTGGTATTATTGATGGATGTCCAGCAGGTATAGAACTTGACTTTGAAGCTATTCAAAATGAAATGAGCCGTCGCAAACCAGGGCAATCTAAGATTGTAACCCAACGTAAAGAAGAAGATAAAGTAGAGTTTTATTCAGGAATATTCGAGGGTAAAACTACAGGAACACCAATAGGGTTCTTAATCCATAATACAAATCAGAAATCAAAAGACTATTCTCACATAAAGGATGTCTATCGACCGAGTCATGCCGATTACACCTATGATCAGAAATATGGAATTCGAGATTATCGTGGAGGTGGTCGTAGTTCTGCGAGAGAAACTGCATGTCGTGTGGTAGCTGGTGCTATTGCCAAACAATTTTTGAGTCAGATAGACATCAATGCTTTCACATCTTCCGTTGGTGAAATCTTTGTAGAAAAGCCATATCAGGAATTAGATTTCTCAAAAATAGAGGACAATGCCATTCGCTGTCCAGATGCAGAATCTGCAGAAAAGATGATTGCAAGAGTAAAGGAAGTGAAAAAGGAAGGTGACACCATAGGTGGAACAATTACTTGTGTGATTCAAAATGTACCAGCTGGTCTTGGAGAGCCTGTGTTTGATAAATTACATGCCGAATTAGGTAAGGCTATGCTATCCATAAACGCAGTTAAAGGTTTTGAATACGGAAGTGGATTTTGTGGTGCCAGAATGATGGGAAGTGAACATAATGACAAGTTCAATTCAGATGGAAGTACACGAACAAACCTTTCTGGCGGTGTACAAGGCGGTATAAGCAATGGTATGGATATTTACTTTAGGGTTGCTTTTAAGCCTGTGGCTACAACATTGCAAAAACAGGAAACTATAAATAATCAAGGTGAATCTGTGGAAATGCAGGGCAAAGGACGTCATGATCCTTGCGTCGTGCCACGTGCTGTGCCTATTGTGGAAGCTATGGCAGCTTTAGTTATAGCAGATTATATGCTGCTGCGACGACAAGAAATTCAGAATTGAAATTATATTATTAATATTTAAAATATACTTCGTAAATCGGAGTTGTCAAGAGATAAAAACCTATGAAAAAACTCGCACTACACTGGAAGATTATTATTGGTATGATTTTAGGAATCATCTTTGGATTCATAATGAATTCGGTAGATGGTCAACAATTTGTATCAGATTGGATAGCTCCATTTGGTAAAATCTTCATCAATCTTCTAAAGCTTATAGCAGTGCCATTAATATTAGCCTCATTGATTAAGGGTATTTCTGATTTAAAAGATATTTCCAAAATCAAAACAATGGGATTAAGAACCATTATCATTTATGTTGCAACAACCTTAGTTGCAATCGTGATTGGGTTATCTATTGTTAATATCGTTAAGCCAGGCACAGGAATGCCAGAGGAAACTATTGCGAGTATTAAAATGAAATATGAAAACGATGCTGGTGTCACCGATAAACTAATGAAAGCAAGTGCGCAGCAAGATGCTGGACCATTACAGGCATTGGTTGATATATTTCCGAGCAACATATTTCAATCAATGGCAAATGCAAGTATGTTACAAGTGATATTTTTTGCTTTGTTTGTTGGTATTTGTTTACTACTAATAGGTGAGAAGAAGGCCAAACCAATGATTGATATTTTCGACTCCCTAAATGAGGTGGTTATGAAAATGGTTGACTTGATTATGCTGTTTGCACCTTATGCTGTATTTGCGCTTATGGCAAATGTTATTATAGCATTTGATGATACTACAATATTGGTAAAACTATTACAATATGCATTCTGTGTTGTTGGTGGTCTTGTGTTGATGATTGGATTCTATTTAGTATTAGTAAAAGTCTATACCAAAAAATCACCATTATGGTTTCTAAACCGCATAAGTCCTGCTCAATTATTGGCATTTTCTACAAGTAGTAGTGCAGCAACATTACCTGTTACAATGGAGCGTGTCGAAGAACATATTGGTGTAGATAAAGAAGTTTCAGGATTTGTATTGCCAGTCGGAGCGACTGTAAATATGGATGGAACGAGTTTATATCAAGGAATCGCAGCAGTATTTATTATGCAGGTAATTTGGCCAGAAGGCTTAACATTTACAAATCAATTAGTCATCGTAGCAACGGCTTTATTAGCATCAATCGGTTCTGCAGCAGTACCAAGTGCCGGCATGGTAATGTTGGTAATTGTATTAGAATCAATTGGTTTCCCAGCTGAATTACTACCGATTGGCTTGGCCTTAATCTTTGCCGTCGATAGGCCTTTAGATATGTGTAGAACCGTAGTTAATGTTACTGGAGATGCTACGGTATCAATGATTGTCGCAAAGTCATTAAATAAACTTCATGACCCAAAACCAAAAAATTGGGACGATAATTATGAAGCTGTAAAATAATTTTACGACATTTAAAATAAGTATTTAAATCTTACATTTATCTAAACTAACCAAAGCCTATGAATGTTTGTTTCATAATGTATCCATGGGAAAAAATTGACCCTGAAAACGATACAAGTTTAGCTTTAATAAAAGAATGTGCAAAACGTGGACATGGTGTAGCAATGTGCACACCAGCCAACCTTACTATTCGTGATAGTGTTACAAATGCATTTTGCACGGTAATTGGACGTATGGATAAAGTTCCATCTACACTGAAAGCCTTTTACAAAAAAGCTAGTCTTCGCGAGGAAATACTTCCTTTAGCTGGATTTGATGCTATATTCTTTAGAGCAAATCCACCGTTAGATCCGTTAATGCTTAATTTTTTAGATTCGGTTAAGGACGATGTGTTTATCATTAACTCCTTGCAAGGTATGCGAGAAGCAAACAATAAGTTATATACTGCTGCTTTTGGGGATGCGCATAGTAATATCATTCCAAATACGCATGTATCAAAGAATAAAGAATATTTGGTAAAACAAATCAAGGAATCCAAAGCTGATAAGATGATATTAAAACCTTTGAATGGTTTTGGAGGTTCTGGTGTTATTCTAATAGAAAAGTCGGCAATGAGTAACATCAATTCTCTATTGGATTTTTATATCAGTGCAGGTGATGGCGAATCTAATTATGTTATTCTACAGGATTATATTGAAGGTGCGGATAAAGGAGATGTTCGAATTTTATTATTAAATGGCGAACCTGTTGGTGCGATGAAACGTGTACCTGAATCAGATGATCATCGATCTAATGTTTCTGCTGGTGGTTCTGTACAAAAGCACACACTGACAAAAGAAGAGAAGGCTTTATGTAAGCAGATTGGTCCAAAATTAGTGAAGGATGGTTTGTACTTTGTTGGTATTGATGTTATAGGAGGTAAACTTGTCGAAGTTAATGTGATGTCACCTGGTGGAATCACCTACATCAATAAAGTTTATAAAAACAAGCGTAAGGTCGAAGAAAAAGTAATAGACTTTTTAGAAAGTAAAGTTTTAGATAATCTCGAGGCATTTAATCGACGTGCGAGACTACGAAAAACAGTCGAGGACGCTTAATCAATCCCGAATTAGTATCCTATCTAATATGAATAATATTCGAGTCCCATCAGATGCAGTATCGGTTGAATGGCTTCATAGTAATATTAATGCTAATAATCTCATTGTATTAGATGGTTCGATACCTAAAGTTGCTGGTCATATTATTGATTATACTGAAACACTAATACCACGAACGCAGTTTTTCGATATTAAAAAGACGTTTTCTGACGTATCTGGAAGATTTCCGAATACATTACCAACAGCAAAACCATTCAGTAAAGAAGCACGTAACTTAGGAATTAACACTGATTCTGCTATTGTTGTTTATGATTGTCATGGTGTATATTCAAGCGCCAGAGTTTGGTGGATGTTTAAGCATTTTGGACATGATAATATTGCCGTTTTAGATGGTGGTTTGCCTGAATGGATTGATCAAGGTTTTCGAATCGTTTCAAGGTTTCATAAAAATGATAAAATCGAAGATTTTAAAGTTTTAGTTGAAAGTGATCGTATTATTCATTTTGAAAGCTTGAATGGTTTTATTGGTTTAGATAATACTTCAATATTAGATGCACGATCTTCAAAACGATTTACAGGAGAAACACCAGAACCACGCGAAGGATTACGAAGCGGAACCATTCCAAATTCATTAAATTTACCCTACACGGAGGTTTTGGATGGTTGTAAACTAAAATCCAAGTCCGAATTAAGAACAATATTCGAAAATCTAACTAAAGAAAAAGACACTATTATATTCAGTTGTGGTACAGGAATAACCGCTTGTGTGTTGGCACTTGCAGCAAATATAGCTGGATACCAAAACATAAAGGTATACGATGGTTCCTGGACAGAATATGGTAGTTTAGTAAATGCGTAAATATGGAAGCACCTAATTGGACAAAAGACGAATTAATTGCGTATATCTTATTGTATGCAGCACATTCAGACTTTAAAGAAGATAATCATGAGCGCAATGTGATTATTAGTAAAGTAGACATGCAGACTTTTCATAAAGTACATGATGAGTTTACAGAAGACAATGATTTTCAGTCCATTCAAAAAATTCTGGCTTCATTAGACCATCATAATTATAATAAAGAAATGCTCGACGCATTGTTGGTGGATATAAAAGGCTTATTCTTTTCAGATGGTGACTTTGATATCAAAGAGCACTCAATGTTATTGTTCTTAAAACGCATTCTAAAAGACTAATAGATGGAAAGACTTTCAGTTTCAAATATTATTAAAAATATTGAAAACGAAATATGTTTTCATGCGGTTGCAGATGACTATTCATTCACCATAAAAATTGATAACTACGTGCATTACGCTTGTGGTGCGGTACATGATGGACATCAATTTAGAAAAGAACTTTGGGACAATTGCATCCGTACTGAATATGAACGTTGGTATGAAGAAGATCCTGCGACAAAGCAAATGGTTCAGTCACATCCAATAGTTATTGCAGGTTGTGATTCCAGATTTGAATATGATCTAAACCGTGATCCTGAAAATGCAGTTTTTGATACAGCATGGGGAAAACAGTTATGGAAACAACCATTGAAAGAATCCGCAAAAGATAAAAGTCTTGCAAAGCATTCAAACTTCTATAACGTAGTACATGCACTTATTTCAAAAATAGAAGAGAAGTTTGGTGTATGTATTGTTTATGATATGCACAGTTACAATTGGCAACGTTGGGATAGAGAAGTACCTACCTGGAATTTAGGAACTTCTAATGTAGATAATGAGCGTTTTGGAACTTGTGTTGAGGATTGGCGCATTGCGCTATCAAATTTACAATTACCACATGGTATTAAACAAACTTCTAAGATTAATGATACGTTTCAAGGCAATGGCTATTTTCTAAAATATATTACGAGCAATTTTAAAAACACCTTAGTTCTTGCCACAGAAATTGCTAAAATCTATTGCGAAGAATACGAACAAATATTATACCCAGAAGTTATAGATGCTGTAGAGCAACAATTAAAAGAAATACTACCTTTGCATGCTCAAAGTTTTTATAAAACCTTTTCTTAATTAATGCCTGCAATTAAAGCAACATCTGAGTATCAGGATATTTTTGATGTAGATGCTAATTTGGATCGATTAGTAAAGAGTATTGAATTACTAAACTATATTAATCCTCTAAATATAGCATCAGAAAAAAAGAAATTCTTCTCGTCCAAATACAACTATGAGCCTGAGTTTCATTACCCAAAGATTAAGTTCAATGGGTATAAACTTCACCGTCTATTCTTTTCACAGCGATTAGAACGTATTGAAGATGAGGATATTCGACAGCTTTATGAAGATATTATTTACGAGTATTCTGGGTTAATTGAGTGTATAGAAACCATTGGGCAAGGACGAAAATTCTACTACAATAGCCTAAAAAGTTTTGGGACACCTACAGAACGCGACATCGAGAATGCCAAGTTTATATTAAGATTTGATGAAGAAGATGTTGCAGATTTAGTGCCTAAATATGATGTATATGAGGCTCAAGCTTATTTTGAAGACTATTCAAAACGATATGATTTTAATTATAATCTAAAGATTAGTCATAATATTTCTGCCGCTGCGATGGTCTTGAATAACACGCAAACTTTGGTGTTAAAGAAAAACCATAAGTATAGTGCTAATCAGCTTCAGGTTTTAGCTAATCATGAAATAGGCTTACATATCGTGACTACCTTTAATGGATTATCGCAGCCACTAAAAGTATTTTCTAATGGTTTCCCAAATAATGTAGAAACTCAGGAAGGTTTAGCCGTTTATTCAGAATATATGAGTGGCTCACTCACTATGGATAGATTGCGAGAATTAGCTTTTAGGGTTATCGCTGCAGATAGTCTAAGTAAAGGATATAACTTTAGCGCAACCTTTGATTTATTACATAGGCAGTACAAGCTAAATCGTAATAAAGCATTCACAATAACCCAGAGAATACATCGTGGTGGTGGTTTTACAAAAGATTATCTATATCTAACAGGATTGCGAAAAATTTACAATTTTGCCAACTCTAATGACAAAGAAGATTTAGGAAAGTTATTAATGGGAAAAGTCTGTATGTCTTATTTGCCAACCATTAATAAACTTTTGGATATGGGTCTTGCAATTCCGCCAGTTCATTTTACAGATTCATTCTACGAAAACAAAAATGCAAACGATACGTTTGATTTTATTCTGAAAGAATTAAAGTAAAACCTCAAAACCAGATATTTCGGTCTATCATTTATCATGATACTAATAACGGGTTAGACATACCTAATTATTAGAATTTGATTCATTCCCAACTAACAGAAGTAAGGCTCAAACTAACATTATCTGGCTTTGAGGTTAAACCACCAACCTTAAACCTATATTAAAATTAGAGCCGTAAAGCATTTTATAAAAGTGATGTTGAGTAAAGGCAACTCTTTAATGAGTGAATGGTCTATTAGAATGAGTTTACCAAGATTTTGAAATTCTAATCCAAAAACTTAGCCTTTAATTCTGGAGTTGGTATCATACAAGCATGCTTTTTACCATACCATTTGTATCGGTTTTTGGCAACATAATCGTAAACCCAATCTCGAATAAATGCCGGAATGACATGGAAAATAACGGATAAATTAAATGGAAAACCTAAGTGTTTAGCTACTTTTAAAGCAGCTGTAGATTTGGAGTATATTTTTACGTTTTCTTTATCGTACAGTATTATGGAATCTGTTTGTGTTGTATCGATATTATATTCATTTATAATCAGCTGCCCAGTTTCACCTTGTAAAGGTGCAAACATAAAAACATCCTTTTTGTCACGTTTAATAACAAATAAAACACTGGAATTACAGAGGTTACAAACACCGTCGAACATTATTAATTTTTTATTATCAGGAATGTTTTTCATTACTTCTTAGCTTCAACAAGTTCCAACAAATCTACACTAACATTTGTTGTAAATAACCCATAATTTACTGTAGCCTTTCCTTTTTCGATAGCATCTATGCTGCCAACAGCACGGCCATCATGCATGCGAACACGATCACAAACTTTTAATACAGGCTTTGGTGGTTCAGGTTTTTTAGCTTCTTTTTTCTTAGCTGCTTTCTTCTTTTGTCGTATAACTTCAACTTTCTTTTCAGCTTCTTTTTTTACTTGAGCTTCTTTAGCTTTTTCTGCACGTTTCTGTTTGGCTGAAAGCTTCTTACGTTTAGAATTCTCTATTTGTACTAACTTGAATAATTCAGCCATTAACTCTCGCTTACGCTTATTATTCTGAAATTTCTCGGCCAAGTCATTCACTTTTTGCCCTAAGTATATCAAGCGTTGATTACTATCATAAAGCTCTTGATAGTTTTCTAATTTTTTCTGAACCTTTTTATTTATTTCCTCTAATTTCTCTGCTTCAGAAAGTTTTTTCTTCTCGTTCTCTTTGAGTGATTGCTCGGTTTTTTCTAACCGACTTCGTTGCTTTTGAAGTTTTGCAATTGTTGCATCAAACCGAACCTTGCCACGTTCTATTTTCTTCTTAGCCTTATTAATTAGGCTATAAGGAATACCATTTTTCTGAGCGACTTCAAATGTAAATGAGCTTCCAGCTTCACCAATAACTAACTTGTAAATAGGCTCTAATGTTCTTTCATTAAATAACATATTAGCATTACGCATATGTGGTAATTCATTTGCTAATAGTTTTAGGTTAGAGTAGTGAGTTGTGATTATTCCAAATGCTTTTCGATCGTAAAAAACCTCTAAGAATGTTTCAGCTAATGAACCTCCAAGTTCTGGATCAGATCCAGTTCCAAATTCGTCGATTAAGAACAGTGTATTTTTATTACACTTCTTCAGGAAATAGTTCATTTGTTTTAATCTGTAACTATACGTACTCAGATGGTTTTCAATAGACTGATTATCACCAATATCACTTAATACGCGATCGAACAAACACATTTTACTGCGTTCATGGACTGGCACTAAAAACCCACTTTGAAGCATTACTTGAAGAAGTCCAACAGTCTTAAGTGTTATACTTTTACCACCAGCATTTGGACCAGATATAACAATGACACGCGCTTCATCATCTAAGCTTATTGTTTGTGGGAATGTCTTTTCGCCTTTTTCGGTATTGTTAAGATAGAGTAGAGGATGAAAGGCATCACGAAGATATATCTCACGATTTTCTGTGATTTCTGGTAAAATAGCATTCATACTACGCGCGTACTTTGCTTTAGCAGAAATGATGTCTATTTTAATCAAGAAGTTTTGGTATTGATTCAGGAGTGGAATAAACAAACGAATGTAATCGGTCAATTCCTTCAAGATTTTAATGACTTCTTCTTTCTCTTCGTATTCTAAATTATTTAGTTCTCGAGAATATTGTAGTGTTGTCTCTGGTTCTATGTATACAATACTTCCTGTTTTACTGCCACCCATAATCGCCCCACGAACTTTACGGCGATACATAGATTTAACAGCTAATACACGCTTATTTTCTACAACAGACTCGCGGATATCGTCTAAATACTCAAGATTATGGTATTTATTCAAGGCAGAGGCAAAACTCGTATTAATTTTAGTTCTAAGCTGTCCAATTGACTTTCTTAGCGTAGCTAAAGCTGGAGAAGCAGAATCTTTAATATCTCCAAATCTATCAACTACAATATCAACTTGCTCAATAATAGTGGTTGTGAACTCTATTGGACGAGCTAACTGATGTAGGCTACCATAATATTCTTTAAACTTTTCTAAAAATTTAAGGATCGAATTAACGGTTAACGACGTACTTACCAATTTTTGTAAACTCGGAACCTCTAAATAGGTATTCTCTATATTTAATATTTTGAGTTCCTTATTTAAATCATCGAATCCATGATTTGGAATACGATTATCATTATCAAATGATGATAAATATTCATTGGTGTACTCTAATTCTCTTAAAAGAACCTCGGAATTTGCAAAAGGTGTTATGTCCAAAGCACTGGCCTTACCTAACTGAGTAATACAATGTTCACTCAATTGCTCTAAAACCGTCGAGAATTCTAAGTCGTCCAATGACTTTTGATGAATATTTATTTGTCTTTCTTTGGTCAATTGACTTTTTGCCTTTTAAAAAGGCAAATTTACATCAATTGTGCACTTGAGCCTAATGGATTAAGAGGGTTTTATGAGCATAACAATTATATTTGCGTTATGGACGTTGCAATAGATCAAAGCTGGAAAACGTATTTGAATTCGGAATTTGATAAACCTTATTTTTCAGAATTAGTAGATTTTGTAAAGGATGAATATGCAACCCAAACATGTTACCCAAAAGGTTCAGAAATATTTAATGCTTTTAATCATTGTAAGTTTCATGATTTGAAGGTGGTTATCATTGGTCAAGACCCTTATCACGGACCAAATCAAGCAAATGGCTTGTGTTTTTCAGTAAATGATTGCATACCACATCCACCATCTTTAATCAACATTTTTAAGGAGATTGAAAACGATCTTAAGTTTCCCTATCCAAATAGTGGAAATCTTATGCCTTGGGCAGATCAAGGTGTGTTATTACTTAATG
>CBFHYD010000031.1:0-22854 GCA_965659975.1 Winogradskyella sp.
TTCTATTTTGCTCAAAAAATATTTGGAAATATAGGTTTATCACCTAAAAACACCGAAGATATAGATGATACAATCGAAGACTCTTTAGAGGATACTAAAGAAGCAATTGAGGATGTAGTAGGACAAGCGTCTAAGTCTAAGATAACTTCAGATAGATTAAAGGTTATTGGAGTATTTTCTTTCTTCACAATTTTCTTTTGGTGGGCTTTCGAGCAAGCGGGTGGTTCAATGACAATATTTGCTGCAGATTACACAGATAGAGTATTAACTGGAGATGGAGCATTAACTTTCAAGGTATTTAATACAGTACTTACAGTGGTTCCAATGTTGATTATAACTTGGGTATTGTTGTTACTATTCAAACAGACATTTTCTAAATATGCTCTATCGAATACGCTATTAGGGACAAGTTTTGTTATTATTTGGGGTATAGTTATTTGGATGCTTAACAAAGAGTTTAGTGCCGAAGTTGCTGAGGTTAAAGCGTCATGGTTTGGTATTTTAAATTCGTTCTTTATCATTGCTTTTGCACCTTTATTTTCTAAAGTTTGGGAAAGTAAGTACAATCCGTCTGGCCCAGTGAAATTTGCGATAGGTCTTATTCTTTTAGGTCTTGGATTTGGTATTTTATCATACGGTTCAATGGGTATTCCGCTCGGTGCGAAAACTGCTTCGGTAAGTATGGTGTTTTTAATATTAGCTTATCTGTTCCATACCTTGGGAGAGTTGTGCGTTTCACCGGTAGGTTTGTCTTATGTAAGTAAGTTAGCACCATTGAAATTAGTTGGTATGATGTTTGGAATTTGGTTTGTTGCAAACTTCATTGCAAATCTTACTGCTGGTTGGACTGGAAGTTATATTGACCCTATCGTCGAAGAATACGGCATGAGTACATTCTTTTTAATCTTTACAGCGATTCCAGTTGGAGCCGGTATTATAATGTTAATTTTAAATAGAACACTTATTCGAATGATGCATGGAATAAGATAAAACTAACACCATCTATAATAACGCCTCTTTTTGGGGCGTTTTTATTTTGTAAGTTTGGCTTAGAAATTGCTACAATTAAGATATGATGAAAAAAATAATTGGAATTACGTTTCTATTGTTGGTTGCAATAAACGTATCTGCACAAGAGATTAATTGGATAACTTTAGAAGAAGCAATTGCGCTTCAGAAAAAGGAACCAAAGAAAATTTTAATGGATGTGTATACCAAATGGTGTGGTCCATGTAAAATGTTAGATCGCAATACATTTAGTAATCCTGATGTGGCTAATTATATAAATGAGCATTACTATGCAGTGAAGTTTAATGGAGAAGGAAATGCTACAGTGACCTACAAGGGTAAAACTTATTCAAACCCAAATTACGATCCTGCAAAGGCAAATAGACGCAATAGCGCACATGAATTAACAAGGTATCTTAGTGTAAGAGCTTACCCAACTGTGGTGTACTTTGACGAGGATGCAAATGTTATTGCGCCAATAAGTGGATATTTAGTACCGAGGCAAATAGAGCTATATCTTAAGCTTTTCAAGACCGATGATTATAAAAACGTAAATACTGCAGAGGCTTGGAAGACTTATCAGGAAAACTTTAAGTCAGAGTTTAATAGAACGAAGTAATTAAGCTATTTCAAAACAAATGCTCCCTTTTCATAAGTACTATGGAAAGGGATTTTTTTATCTAAGCATGTTTGTTTCCAGCGTTCGACATAAGATTTATAATTACTGGCATCTGCAATAATCTGCTTAGGTTGAATTGAATCAATAAGGCGATTAAGATTTACCTTTGGTGAATTGGTTAATAGAATATAATCTGGTCTAAAGATTTCTACATTGTAAACACCCAAGCTATCAATTACTAAAAGGTGTTTGTTGTCAATATCATAAACTGAGTTCGTCGTATCGTCCTTGAAGTCCGAAATAAAGTTACCAACCCTATAATTGCTGATCCTTTTATCCTTAGTTATAGATATGCTATCTAAATTATGATGGAATGTTACACTTCTATTTTTCTTTATACCAATTAAAGTATATCTGTTTTTGTTGAATATGACTAATTCTGAATTCGTGTTTTTCTGTTTTGTAAAAATCAATGCCATCGAAAGAATGAAGCTATAAAAATTCCAATTAAAACAGAAAACGATATTACTAACTGATTAAGTGGGAATTCGAAATAATAGCCCAATAAAATACCAATTACCAGTGCAATAGCGAGTTTAACAATATTAAAATTGAGCAACTTCATTAGGGGAAGTTAACAAAATTTCTAACTATAAGTAGCGCCTTGCTTGGACATAAGCCAAGTACCAATAACGTTCAGAAACTTTAGATATCATAACACCGCGACTCGATGAGGCATGAATAAAAGAAATATTACCATCTTCCACATCAGTAACAATACCAACGTGATTTACTTTTCTGCTATTCTTTCTTGTGGCAAAAAAGACTAAGTCACCTTCACGCACTTTTTTGATATCGACCCAATCACCAGTTTTTGCTAATTCTGTCGTTGTCCTTGGCATCGAAATATCAAATTCACCAAACGATCTATAAATTAAACCAGAGCAATCTATTCCTTTTTTTGTAGTACCGCCATATTTGTACCGTGCACCTCTGTAGGTCTTTGCGTAATCAATTATCGATTGCGCTTTGTTGGAGATGTTATTAGTATTTGATTTTTGCTTTTTTACTACAATACGTTCCGGTTTTTTAGTAGTCCTGTTTTTTGCCTTTTTAGACGATCCACAACTGGTGAGTATTACAGTGACAATAAATATCAAATAAAATTTTCTCATTGATTCGGTTTAATAGCTTTATAAATCAATGTTGCCGTTTTATCACTCGCACCTTTACCACCTAATTTTTTTTCTAACTCGTAATAATCTAAAAACAATTGTTCGCGTTTTTCTAACTGTAAAATGGTATGAAGTTCCTTTTTTAATCGAGTCGTATTTAAATCACCTTGGATAAGCTCAGTCACAACTTCTCTATCCATGATAAGATTTACCAAAGAAATAAATTTCAGGGTAATTATTCGCTTTGCAATCTGATAAGAAATCGGATTTGCTTTATAACAAACTACTTGTGGTACTTTAAACAAAGCTGTTTCTAAAGTTGCAGTTCCCGAGGTTACTAACGCAGCAAAGGAAATACGCAGCAAGTCATAAGTTTTATTGTTCACAAATGATATCGCTCTATTGCCAATTATGGATTTATAGAATTCAAAATCTTGACTCGGTGCTCCAGCAATAACAAACTGAAAATCTTCAAAATCTCCAATAACACTTAGCATCACATCAAGCATTTTTTTAATCTCTTGTTTTCTGCTACCTGGGAGTAATGCAATTATAGGTTTGGTACAGAGCTGATGCTCTTTTCTGAATTCGTTTTCGTCAATTTGTTTTCTGTTGGAAATACCATCTATTAATGGATGACCAACAAACTCAACATCGTAGTTATAGGTTTTATAGAAATCTTTTTCAAATGGTAATATGGTATACATAGCGTCCACATCACGTTTTATTTTTTTAACGCGACTAGCTCGAGATGCCCAAACTTGAGGCGAAATGTAATAATGTGTTTTAAAACCTTTTTGTTTGGCCCATTTGGCTATTCTGAGGTTAAATCCCGAATTATCAATGAATATAATTACGTCAGGTTTATATCTGTCGATATCTTCCTTACAAGATTTTATAAAGCCTAAAACAGTTCTTAAATTAGAAATAACTTCGGCAAAACCCATGAAGGAACGCTCCTTGTAATGCGTTACCAAACTTCCGCCTACTGCTTGCATTAAATCGCCACCCCAAAATCTGATATCCGCTTCTGAATCCACCTTATAAAGTGATTTCATAAGATTGGAACCGTGTAGATCTCCAGATGCTTCACCAGCTATGATGTAATATTTCATGCTTTAGGTTATAGTTTTTAAAGGTCCCAAGAATTCAAAGTTTGTATGGCATGATGCGCGGTAAGATCAAACTGAATTGGCACAACCGAAATATAATTGTTTGCCAATGCCCATTCATCGGTGTCTTCACCTTTATCCATAACCACAAATTCACCAGCTAACCAATAATAATCTCTTCCCATTGGATTGGTGCGTTTATCGAAAGTTTCTTCCCAATTTGCTCTTGCCTGACGACAAACTTTTATTCCTTTTATTTCATCTTTAGTTGCCTTTGGGATATTGACATTGAGGATAACGTCTTTTGGCATTCCATTTTCTAAAACATTTTCAACAATCGTTTTTACAAAAGAACCACAAGGTTCAAAATTCGCACCCCAATTATAGTCTAATAATGAAAAACCTATTGCCGGAATACTTTCTATTCCTGCTTCTATAGCAGCACTCATAGTTCCAGAATAAATAACATTAATTGACGAGTTAGAACCGTGGTTTATCCCTGAAACACACAAATCTGGTTTTCTATCTAAAACTTCTCTAATCGCTAATTTCACGCAATCTGCAGGTGTGCCCGAACAACTATACTCAATCTGTGGACCATCATCTATAGTCACTTTTTCAACATGAAGGGTCGAATTTATAGTTATGGCGTGGCCCATTCCGCTTTGAGGACTATCTGGAGCGACTACGACAACATCGCCAATTTCATTCATTACCTCAATTAGCTTTCGAATGCCTTGCGCAGTAATTCCATCGTCATTGGTAACTAAAATTAAAGGGCGTTTGTTCATGATAAGTTTTAATCTTTAATACTCTGGTTATATCGGTGCTAAAATACTAAAATAGCTACGAAAACTCCCATTAACGCTTATTAACAAAAAATTAGTAGCACTTTAATTTTATGGCATGATTTTTTCCTCTATTTTAGACATTTGTTGAAGAAAAAACTAAATAAATGAAAGGGAAATACAGATTCTTATTGTTAGCCTTAACAATAGCTTTTGCGTCGTGTAGCTTTACAAGTACATTAGATGGTGATGGAGACAAGGATAAATTATTAGTGAGGTTAATCACTTATTTGTTAGATCAAGGTCATTTTGCACCGCAAGATATTAATGACGATTTTTCGGAACGTGTCTATGATGATTACATCAATCAATTAGACCCATTCAAGCGCTATTTTTATGCTTCGGATATCGAAGAGTTTGATAATTATAAAAATCAACTTGATGATCAACTAAAGGCTTATGATTTAGCATTTTTTGAATTGACGTACAAGCGTCTTATTGAAAGAATCGAAGAATCGAAAACTATCTATTCTAAAATTTTAGAGAAACCGTTTAGGTACGATATTGATGAGGAGTTCAATGCAGATTATGAATCTAAAGGATATGTAGAAAATAAGCGAGAGCTCAAAGAGCGTTGGAGGCAGCAACTAAAATTCTCTACAATTGCCAATTACGATGAGGTAATTGAAACCAACAAATTAATGGTTGAGGAAGGTGAAGAAGAATTAAAATCTGAAAAAGAGTTAGAAGCTGAAGCACGAGAAACCACGAAAAAATCATTAGAAGAGTTATTCATTTATATCCAAGAAAGACAACGTGAAGATTGGTTTGCAGTTTATATTAATGCAATAGCACGTGAATTTGATCCACATACGGCTTACTTCTCACCACAAGACAAAGAACGCTTCGATGTAGATATGTCTGGAAAATATTTTGGAATTGGAGCAAGATTACAACGAAAGTTAGATGTTATTTCAATTAGCGAACTTATTAGTGGAGGACCTGCTTGGAGACAAAACGAATTGGAACCTGGTGATCAAATCCTAAAAGTAAAACAGGAAGATGAAGAAGAAGGTGTAAATATTGTTGGGATGCGACTCGAAGATGCCATTAAGTTTATTAAGGGTCCAGAAGGTACAAGTGTTACACTGACTGTAAAAAAAGTTGATGGCACCATAGAAGATATTACAATAGAAAGAGATGAAGTTGTATTGGAGGAGACTTATGCAAAATCATCAACTGTGATTAAGGACGGTAAAAAATACGGATTAATTAATCTTCCGAGCTTCTATGATAATTTTGATAGAAATGATAGAATAAGTTGTGCTATCGATGTAAGACGTGAAATAGAGAATCTCAAAAAAGAAGGAATTGAAGGAGTAATCCTTGATCTTAGAGATAATCGAGGTGGTGCGCTTGGTGCGGTAGTTGATATGGCTGGATTGTTCATCAAAGATGGTCCAATAGTTCAGGTAAAAAGTACTACAGAGGATAAACGAGTTTTAGAGGATACGGATGATTCCATAGTTTGGGATGGTCCATTGGTGATAATGGTAAACGAATTATCAGCATCTGCTTCAGAAATATTAGCCGCAGCGATGCAAGATTATAAACGCGCCGTTGTGATTGGTAGTGAACAAACCTTTGGAAAAGGAACTGTTCAGAATGTGGTAGATCTAAACAGAATGGTACGTAATAACTCTAATGGTGACTTAGGTGCTATTAAATTTACAACCGATAAATATTACAGAATTAATGGTGGTTCAACCCAACTCAAAGGTGTTGTCAGTGATATAATTGTTCCAGATAGATATAAGTACATTGGTATTGGAGAACGTACCCAAGACAATCCATTAGCTTGGGACAAAATTGATTCTGCCGAATACAATACTTGGGAAAATTATTATGATTATGATGCTGCTATAAAAAATAGCAAGGCGCGTATTGCTAATAATGAGCAATTAAAACTAATCGATGAAAATGCAAAGTGGATTAATGACATAAGAGACAATGAGGTGTTTTCACTCAATTATGAGAAGTACAAAAAGCGTTTGGAGGAAAATGAAGAATATGCTAAGCGATTTGAGAGAATTTCAGATTATCAAACAGATTTGACCTTTAAATCTTTACCGTATGAGCTAAAGCTTATTGAAAAAGACTCAATTTTAGAGGAAAAGAGAAAACGTTGGCATGTAAGTTTAAGTAAAGATGTTTATGTAGAGGAAGCATTAAATGTACTTAACGATTTAAAGTTGTCTTATCAGTTCAACTCTAACTTGGCTCAAATGAAAAATTAAATCAAATTATTGACTATTTTTACTTCAAAGATGGTCGCTGTATGTGACGCTTAGATGTCAGACTAAGCTTGTCGAAGTCCCATCGAAGAATTATAAAACACTTAAGCGATTCAATTGCTAGAAGTAAATTAGATGGCAAAACAAAATAATTCATTATCACAGTTAGCGCTACAAAAGTTCAAAAAGAACATTTGGGGCGTTTTCAGTTTCTGGGTAATTGTAATTATAGGTTTAGTATCAGTATTCGCGTATGTTTTGGCACCTGATAACTCTAAAAATGCAAACCAAATGCATTTGTCAATACATTCCCAATCCCCAGGTTTTGAAGTTTTAATGTTAGAAATTCCAACAGATCTGGAAGATGAATCGCCCGGGATAGAATCTATCTTTTTTGGGAAATACAGTACAACAACCGAAGTGCCAATAACCAATTATAGTATCAAAGACAATCAGCTATTTTATACGGAGTATGCAGGTGAGAATTTAAAAGGTCAACAAAAACCTATGGACCTTTCTGTTTTCCCTGAAAACAATCCAGAGGATTTTATACAAAATCGAAAGTTCTATTTTGGTACTGATAAATACGGAAGAGACTATTTAAGCCGAATTTTGATCGGTGCGCGTATCTCATTTTTCATAGGCTTTGTAGCGGTATTTATTTCTTTGTTGGTAGGTTTATTTATGGGAAGTATTGCTGGGTATTATGGCGGAAAAATAGACGCATTAATTATGTGGATTATAAATATCACTTGGTCTATACCTACACTTTTATTGGTAATAGCTATAACATTAGCTTTAGGTAAAGGATTTTGGCAGGTCTTTATTGCGGTAGGTCTAACAATGTGGGTTGAGGTGGCACGTGTAGTTCGTGGGCAAGTTATAGGTGCAAAAGAACTTCAATATGTTACGGCTGCAAGAGCATTAGGATTCACGGATTTTAGAATAATCACACAACATATATTACCCAATATAATGGCGCCATTGATAGTTATATCGGCCGCCAACTTTGCTGCTGCTATACTTATAGAAAGTGGATTGAGTTTCTTGGGTATTGGTGCGCAACCACCAATGGCAAGTTGGGGAGCCATGATTAAGGATCATTACAATTATATCATTTTAGGAAAACCCTATTTAGCGCTGATTCCAGGATTGTGTATTATGGTTTTAGTAATGGCTTTTATGCTTATAGGAAATGCCTTGAGAAATGCATTGGACGTTAAGAGCTAATGCGAATTCCTCAAATATGCAATCTCTTCATTAGTAGCTTCAATAAATTCAAGAACATCCTCTTGACCTATTTTTTTACTGCTTGATGTAATAAAGTAAGGTGGAATTTCTTCCCAAAATTGGAGCATGTCATTACAATAATCTTCTACGTGTTTCTCAATAGCTTTAGACTTTAATTTATCAGCTTTTGTGAAAATAATACAAAATGGAATTTCACTTTCACCTAAATATTGCATAAACTCCAAATCTATAGGTTGTGGTTTGTGCCGAATATCAACCAATACAAAGGCAGAGACTAATTGTTTTCGTTGTTCAAAATAATTTGTAATAAACTTCTGAAATGTCTTTTTTGATGTTTTGGAAACACGTGCATAACCATAGCCAGGTAGGTCGACTAAATACCAGTTGTCATTAATAATAAAATGATTAATGAGCTGAGTTTTGCCTGGTCTTCCTGAGGTTTTTGCTAAGCTCTTTCGGTTGGTTAGCATATTAATGAGTGTTGACTTACCAACATTACTACGACCAATAAATGCATATTCTGGTATGGGTGGCTTAGGACACTTAGCTACATCAGAATTACTCATTACAAATTCGGCTGATTTTATTTTCATTTTGCTTACCACGAGCGTGGTATTTTATGTTTGCTTTAATAGAATCGCGACTTAGAAACCGCGTTTATCTAACCAAGCTTTTAAAATTGTATTAAATTCATCAGGATGTTCCATCATTGCAGCGTGACCACATTTATCTATCCAGAATAACTCAGAATCCGGTAATAGTTCATGAAACTCGTCTGCAACTTCAGGTGGAGTAACAGTATCATTCTTACCCCAAATAATACAAGTCGGTGTATTCATATTAGGTAAGTCATTCGCCATATTATGTCTTATTGCACTCTTAGCAATAGCTAATGTTTTAACGAGTTTATTTCTGTCATTGACAGTTTCGTAAACTTCATCTACAATCTCTTTTGTGGCAACTTCTGGATTATAGAAAACATCTTGTGCTTTCTTTTTAATCACTTCATAGTCGCTTCGTTTTGTGTAACCACTACCCATAGCACTTTCATATAAACCAGAACTGCCTGTAATTACAAGTGCTTTTATTTTTTCAGGATACAATTTAGTGTGGTATAGACCGATATGACCTCCTAATGAATTACCCAATAAAATAACTTCATCAAGATTCTTAAAATCAATAAAATCCTTTAGGTAATTAGCAAAACTTTTGACGTTCGTTTTTAACAACGACATGGTGTAAACCGGTAACTCTGGAATAAGAACTTTATAGCCATTTTCACTAAAAAAGTTTGTCACGGCGTCAAAATTACTAAGCCCTCCCATGAGTCCATGAAGCACAATGATAGGCGTTCCTTCGCCAACTTCAATATATCTAAAATCTTTTTCCTTTTTTAAAAGATGTAGCATTCAGAGTTAGTATAGTTAAAGACAAAAGTACATGATTTTTTTCATTTAAAAATTCACCTAAAAATGAAATGAAATAAAATCATGTACTAATGAAAATGGTTATTGATGTAAAACTAAATTTTGAAGAATTGTTATGTGCAAAATTTAGTTTTTACAGAAAAAATATAGGTAAATCCTTTAGATAATTATCCTTGAATTATTAGGCATTCAAAAGGTGTGTCTAATCAAAAGTTTGCAGTGTTTTATCAAAAAAAGTAAAACTTATTAACAAAAGTGGTAAAAAGTGGTAAAATGTGGGTAATTTTTCAATATATTTGAATTTATAACCGTTTTAACCTTTTTTGACCCAATCATTTGAACGCATTAATAGGAACTTACGAAGTCAAAGCAGACGCCAAAGGAAGGCTTATGTTGCCAGCTGTATTAAAAAAACGGCTGGCTCCTGTAATGCAATCTGGTTTTGTGGTTAAGCGTGCGGTATTTCAGCCATGCTTGGAGCTTTATCCAATGCCAGAATGGGAGAAACTGATGCAAAAGGTTAATAAGCTCAACCGTTTTAATAAGAAGAATGATGCTTTTATACGTCGCTTTACTGCAGGTGTAAAAGTTGTAGAAGTTGACGCTACAGGACGCTTACTTATTCCAAAAGATTTATTGAATTTTTCAGGTATCACTAAACAAACTGTTTTAGCGACTGCGGTGAATATTGTAGAAATCTGGGATAAGGATAGATACGAAAAAGCCATTGATGATGCAGCATTAGATTTTGCAGATTTAGCTGAAGAAGTTATGGGTCAAGATGATGATAACAATGGAGTATCATAATGCAGTTTTACTTAAAGAGACGGTCGATGGATTAGATATAAAACCTGATGGGATTTATGTCGATGTAACATTTGGTGGAGGAGGCCATAGTCGTGAGATTTTAAAACGACTTAGCGAAAAAGGGAAACTCTATGCTTTTGATCAAGATGGTGATGCATTGGTTAATGCGATAGATGACGATCGGTTTACGTTGATTAATGAAAACTTTCGTTACATAAAACGTTTTTTGAAATTCTATGGTGTAAAAGAGGTTGATGGAATCTTAGCTGATTTTGGAGTGTCGTCTCACCAATTCGATGTTGCAACACGTGGTTTTTCTACGCGATTTGAGGCGGATTTGGATATGAGAATGAATCAAGATGATCCATTATCTGCTTACGATGTTGTTAATACATATGAAGAAGAACAACTGAAAGCTGTTTTATTTCAATATGGTGAATTACGTCAAGCTCCTGCAATGGCAAGAGTAATTGTTGAGGCAAGACAAAATGGTGAAATAAAAACGAGTCATCAGCTAAAAACAGTACTAAAACGGTTTTTAAATCATAAAAAGGAAAACAAAGTGTTGGCTCAGATTTATCAAGCCATCAGAATTGAAGTCAATCAGGAAATTGAAGTTTTAAAGGAGCTTCTAAATCAAACACCAGAGATTTTAAAAAAAGGAGGTCGTTTGAGTTTTATTTCCTATCACTCTTTAGAAGATAGGTTAGTAAAACGGTTTATAAGAAACGGATTATTTGAAGGAGAACCAGAGCGTGATGTCTTTGGCAATTTTGAAGTTCCGCTAAAGAAAGTAGGTGGTCTCATTATACCATCACAAGAAGAGATAAAGATTAATAATCGCGCACGAAGTGCGAAACTGAGAATAGCAGAAAAAATTTGAAGAAGAATATCTACAGCATATTACGAGGTACTTTTCTAATCAGTGATGATTCGTTCAAGAACTGGCGTATCATTTTGTTTATATCGGCATTGGCTATAATAATGATTGCAAGTGCTCATAGTGCCGACAATAAGGTGTTTGAGATTTCAAGGTTAAGTAATGAAGCCAAGGAGTTACGTTCGGCATTTATGGATGGACGCTCTAAACTAATGCGATTAAAGATGGAGTCCACCATCGAAAAAAAAGTAGCGGAAAAAGGATTGGGAATATCTGAAGTTCCACCTCAAAAAATAAGAGTTAAAAGACAACAAGATTAGGTTTTGGCAGTAACAGAAACTAACATATTAAACAGATTGTACTTCGTCGCAGGCTGTATGTTTGTCTTTGCCATTGCCGTAGTAGTCAAGTTGTGTTCTATACAATTTGTCCACGGTGATAAATATCGTGCAATGGCGCAAAAGCGTTCTATCAAAGCTTTTGAAATTCCTGCCAATCGTGGTAATATATATTCTGCAGACGGTAGTTTGTTAGCTATGTCAATCCCAAAATATGACGTAGCAATCGACGCTGTTTCATCATCAGAAAAGAACTTCAAAAAATATATTAAACCACTTTGTGATTCTTTAGCTGTTTTTACTGGTAAATCTTCTTCGAGTATTCAGCAAAAGATTAAGAAAGCACGTATTACCAAAAACCAGTATTTGCTATTGCTGAGAAACTTGTCTTATTCTGAGTTTGTGCGTGTTCGTAATTTTCCACTATTCAATCTCGGTTCAGTTCGTGGAGGTTTTGTTTACAATCAAACTACAAAGAGAGAACATCCAATGGGTGGCATCGCAGAGCGTTCGATTGGTTATGAGCGATTCGATGAGAATAATTATGCTACTCGTGTTGGTATCGATGGTGCTTTTGGTAAAGACTATTTACAAGGGCGAAATGGAAAGCGATTAAAACAAAAAATAGGAAAAGGTGAATGGAAACCACTTCGAGATGCAAATGAAGTAGAAGCAGAAGATGGCAAAGATATCTACACTACTATAGATACTAATATTCAAGATATAGCCCATCATTCCTTGTTGGGGCAACTTGAGAAATATGAAGCAGAACATGGATGTATAGTTGTTATGGATGTAAAAACTGGAGAAATTAGAGCTATCTCCAATCTTGGACGAAACAAAAATGGGAAATATTACGAACGCCTAAACTATGCGGTTGGCGAAAGTCATGAGCCAGGTTCCACGTTCAAAGTCATGGCTTTTATGGCTGCTTTGGAAGATAAAGTCATTGATACGTCCACAGTTATTGATACTAAAAACGGAAGAAAATATTTTTATGGTAGGTATATACGTGATTCTCATCATGGGGGTTATGGAAAAATTTCTGCTGCAAAGGCATTAGAGGTTTCATCTAATATCGGATTAGCGACAATCATTGATGATAATTACAAAGACAATCCTAATAAGTTTTTAGACAGACTATATAACTGGAAATTAAATGACGTTTTAGGTGTTTCAATTATTGGAGAAGGTATTCCTGATATTCCAAAACCAGGTGCGTCAAACTGGAGTAAAAACGCACTTCCATCCATAGCTTATGGGTACAATATGAGATTGACACCATTGCAAACTTTGGCTTTTTATAATGCTATAGCTAATGATGGCGAACTCATAAAACCAAGAATTCTAAGGGCTGTAAAAGAGTTTGACAAAGAGATTGAAGTTTTTGATAAGGAAGTATTGATAGATAAGATATGTTCTGATCAAACATTATCAAAAATGCAAGTCATTCTTGAGAATATCGTAAAACGTGGTACAGGTAAAAAACTATATTCTGAAACTTTTTCCATGGCGGGAAAGACTGGTACAGCTCGTACGGATTATGCAGATATAGAAGCATGGGAGAAAGATCCAAAATATGTGTCGTCGTTTGCGGGATATTTTCCAGCAGAAAACCCAAAGTATTCTTGTATCGTTGTTATTCATAAGCCAAGTACAGAAATAGGTTATTATGGAGCAGATGTTACTGGTCCAGTATTTAAACGTCTTGCACAAAAAATTTATACCGACACGCCATTAATTGATGAGCTAGATTCAGTGGACTACAACAATATTCGAGTTGTTGAAAATTTCGAAAAGTTCAATTCAGTTTCAAATACCTATAAAACAATCATGCCTGATTTAGTGGGAATGCCAGCCATGGATGCCGTTGCTTTCTTGGAAAATATGGAAGTGGATTTAAAGGTAAAACTCAACGGTACAGGCATAATAACGGCGCAGTCAATTTCAAAAAATATAAAGTTAAAACCAAACCAAACAATCATTCTCGAAGCATCTTGAAACACTTATTAAATAATAATAATTAATCTAAGAAACTGCATTTAGTGTTCCATGCGACCATTAAAAAGCAATAAGAGTTAGCGCATGAAATTATTAAAAGACATATTATATAAGGTTACCATCAACGCGGTTTTTGGTAGTACCAACGTGTCCATTAATAAGATCGAATTTGACTCGCGCAAAATCAAGAAGGATGATGTGTTTGTGGCAATTGTCGGAACTGTATCCGATGGCTACAATTTTATTGATAAAGCTATTTCGAGTGGTGCCAAAACCATCATTTGTCAGCAATTACCTGAGAATTTAGTAGATGGAGTCACTTATATTGAAGTAGATAATTCTAATACAGCTTTGGCGTTTATGGCGTCAAATTTCTATAACAATCCATCTGAAAACTTAAAGTTAGTCGGTACAACAGGAACTAACGGAAAAACAACTGTTAGTTCCTTGCTTTACCAATTATTTAAAAAAGCTGGATATAAGGTTGGGTTACTATCTACTGTAAAGGTTTTGGTGGACGATAAGGCTTATGAAGCGACGCATACAACACCGGATTCTTTAACCATTAATCACTATCTGCAGTTAATGAACGAAGAAGGTGTAGAGTTTTGTTTTATGGAGGTGAGTTCACATGGAATTCATCAAAGCAGAACAGAAGGATTGCATTTTGTTGGTGGGATTTTTACCAATTTATCTCATGATCATTTAGATTATCACAAAACATTTGCTGAATATAGAGATGTCAAAAAAGCATTTTTTGATGGACTTCCTAAAACAGCTTTTGCCTTATCTAATACTGATGATAAAAACGGATTGTATATGCTTCAAAATACTGAAGCAGAGAAACATACATACGCATTGAAAACCTATTCAGATTACAAGGCACAAATATTAGAGAATCAATTTGGAGGATTGCTGCTTAAACTCAATGATCATCAGGTTTGGACGAAACTCATAGGCGATTTTAATGCTTATAATTTATTAGCAATTTATGCCACTTCAGAACTACTTGGTTTAGATAACGAAGAGAGCTTAAGACATATTAGTGAGTTAGAAAGTGTAAGTGGTCGATTCGAATATTTTGTTTCTAAACAAAAAATCACTGCAATAGTTGATTATGCCCATACTCCAGACGCATTAAAAAATGTGTTGGAAACCATTAATTCCATTCGCACAAAAAATGAAGAACTCATTACTGTAGTTGGTTGTGGTGGAGATAGAGATGCTACTAAGCGTCCTAAAATGGGACACATTGCTTCGGCTTTGAGTACAAAGGTGGTTATAACAAGTGATAATCCAAGAACAGAAAATCCGCAAACCATTATTGATGAGGTAGAAGCAGGTGTTGAGCCTCAAAATTTTAAGAAAGTTATATCGATTGTAGATCGTAAGCAAGCAATTAAAACGGCTTGTCAAATGGCACAACCTAATGATATTATTCTCATTGCAGGAAAAGGCCACGAAACATATCAGGAAATAAATGGAGTGCGTACCGATTTTGACGATTACAAAGTTGTCGGCGAATTATTAAACCAATTAGAAAAGTAAACGATGTTATATTACCTATTCGATTATTTAGAAAAGCAGTTCCAATTTCCAGGGGCATCCTTGTTTGGGTTCTTAACATTTCGTGCTGCAGCGGCAATGATATTATCATTGTTAATTTCAATTATTTACGGTAAGCGAATCATTAGGTTTCTTCAACGTCAGCAAGTCGGTGAAACTATAAGAGATCTCGGTTTAGAAGGTCAAGCAGAAAAGGCTGGCACACCAACTATGGGTGGAATAATCATCATAATGGCAACACTCATTCCAGTATTGTTATTAGCGCAGCTTGAAAATATTTACATCATTCTTCTCATTGTAACCACACTATGGATGGGAGCTATTGGGTTTTTAGATGACTATATCAAGAAATTTAAAAATGATAAAGCTGGACTTAAAGGACGCTTTAAAGTCTTGGGGCAAGTTGGATTAGGAATCATAATTGGAGCAACGCTTTACTTTCATCAAGATGTTACAATGAAGGAAAAGTTACCCTTAGAACAGCAAAAAGTACTACTTGTAGAAAACCCTGATATAGAACCGGCTAAATTATTTGAAGAAGCAAAAAAATCTACCAAAACAACAATTCCGTTCGTAAAGAATAATGAATTTGACTATGCGGATTTGATAACTTGGATCAGTCCAAGTCTTGAAAAATATGCTTGGATTGTATTCATCCTTGCAGCAATTATTATCATAACAGCTGTGTCTAACGGTGCTAATCTCACGGATGGAATAGATGGATTAGCTGCAGGATCATCAGCTATAATTGTTCTCACTTTAGGAATTTTTGCTTGGGTATCTGGTAATATCATTTTCTCAGAATATCTGAACATCATGTTTATTCCGAGTGTATCAGAAATCACAATTTATATAGCAGCGTTCGTTGGTTCGTTAATTGGTTTCTTATGGTATAATACCTATCCAGCTCAAGTATTCATGGGTGATACGGGTAGTTTAACCATAGGTGGAATCATTGCTGTAATAGCAATAGCTGTGAGAAAAGAATGGTTAATACCAATTCTCTGTGGGATTTTCTTAGCAGAGAATCTATCAGTAATCATGCAGGTTAGTTATTTCAAGTATACCAGAAAAAAATATGGCGAAGGTCGACGCATTTTCAAGATGTCGCCATTGCATCATCATTATCAAAAGTTAGGATATCACGAGAGCAAGATCGTAACACGATTTTGGATCGTGGGTATTCTTTTAGCCTTGTTAACCATAGTAACATTGAAAATTAGATAGATGAAACGTCTGGTATGTCTTGGTGGTGGAGAAAGCGGTACTGGCACAGCAGTTTTGGCAAAGGCCAAAGGGTTTGATGTTTTTGTTTCGGACAAAGGACAAATCAAACAAAAGTATAAGGATGTTCTTATAAATAATGAGATCGATTGGGAAGAATTACAGCATTCAGAAGCTAAAATTCTTAACGCTGATGTGGTGATGAAAAGCCCTGGTATTCCTGATAAAGTAGGATTGGTTCAGAAGATAAGAGAATCAGGAATTGAGGTCGTGAGTGAAATTGAGTTTGCATCAAATTTTACCGATGCAACACTTGTTGCTATAACAGGTAGTAATGGTAAAACGACGACTGCGAGTCTAACACATCACTTATTAAAGCAAGAGCTTGAAGTTGGATTGGCAGGAAATATTGGAGACAGTTTTGCAAATCAAATTCTTGAAATGGATTATAGGAATTATGTGTTGGAGGTAAGTAGTTTTCAGTTAGATGACATCAAAACCTTCAAGCCAAAAATTGCAATTCTTACCAATATCACGCCAGATCATTTAGATAGATATGATTACAAGTTCGAAAATTATATCGCATCTAAGTTCAGAATTGTAGAAAACCAAGATGAAGATGATTATTTCATCTACGATGCTGATGATCCTGTAATATCTGAATGGATGAATAACCATTCCATAAAGTCTCAAAAACTGCCATTCTCATTAACCAAAACGGTTGAAAATGGCACTTATATAAAAGAAGAAAATATAATAGTAACAATAGAAAATAACCAAATAATTATGCCAATAAAGAAATTAGCATTAGACGGAAAGCACAACGTTAAAAATGCAATGGCTGCTTCAACAGCGGCGCACTTACTCAAAATAAGGAAGCAAACAATACGAGAAAGCTTAGAAAACTTTCAAGGTGTAGAACATAGGCTTGAAAATGTATTACGAATCAATAAGGTGCAGTACATCAATGACTCCAAAGCTACCAATGTAAATGCAACCTACTTTGCTTTAGAAAGTATGGAAGCACCAACTGTTTGGATTGTTGGAGGTACGGATAAAGGAAACGATTATAGAGAACTTTTTCCATTTGTGAATGAGAAAGTAAAGGCCATTATTTGCTTAGGTGTAGACAATGAAAAGTTGATGGCTACTTTCGGAAATATGGTAGATATTATCATCGAAACACAATTTATGAGTGAGGCTGTGAAGATTGCCTACAAAATAGCAAGTACTGGAGATAATGTGTTACTATCGCCAGCTTGTGCAAGTTTTGACCTTTTTGAAAACTATGAAGATAGAGGTCGCCAATTCAAGGAAGCTGTGAGAAATTTATAGGTTATTAATGCAAGAAGTTTTTAGAAATATAAAAGGTGATCGTTTAATATGGGCAATAGCAACATTATTGGCTATTTTCTCTTTTTTGCCCGTGTATTCTGCTGCGAGTAATTTGGCATATACTGGTGGTTCAGGAAATACCTTTTCATATTTCGTTAAACATTTCATGCATTTATTTCTTGGTTTCACAATAATGTATGCAGTCCACCGTATACCTTATCGCTACTTTCGAGGATTATCAATGATAATGATACCAATCGTTATTGTTCTCCTTGTCGTGACTGTTTTACAGGGCAAAACTATTGATGGCGCAAATGCAAGCCGCTGGATTCAAATTCCAATAGTTAACATGTCGTTTCAAACATCGACATTGGCTTCTGTAGTTTTAATGGTATATGTAGCAAGGTATTTATCTAAGATAAAGGATAAGGTTGTCTCTTTTAAAGAAACGATTCTTCCACTTTGGGCACCTGTTTTTATTGTTTTGGCTTTAATCCTGCCAGCTAACTTTTCCACGACGGCAATTATATTTTTAATGGTTGTATTACTGACATTTATTGGAGGATATCCACTAAGATATCTGATTCTAATTATTGGATCTGGAATAATGGCATTGGTGTTTTTTGTTTTAGTGGCAAAATCGTTTCCTGATGCTATGCCAAATCGCGTTGATACATGGATGAGCCGAATAGAAAGTTTTACAAGAGACGAAGAAACCGTTGAAGATTACCAAGTTGAGAATGCAAAAATTGCTATTGCATCTGGTGGAGTCAATGGTTTGGGTCCTGGAAAAAGTAAGCAGAAAAATATTTTACCACAATCATCCTCAGATTTCATTTTTGCAATAATTATCGAGGAGTATGGATTGTTTGGTGGGTTATTTCTATTGGTCATGTACTCGTGGTTTTTATTTAGGATAGTGATTGTATCGCAGAAGTCAGACACCATTTTTGGAAAATTATTGGTGCTTGGTGTTGGATTACCGATTGTATTTCAGGCTTTAATAAATATGGCAGTCGCCGTGGAATTGTTTCCTGTTACAGGACAGACGTTACCACTTATTAGTAGCGGTGGAACATCTATATGGATGACATGCTTAGCAATAGGAATAATACTAAGTGTTAGCGCTAAACGTGAAGAAATAAAAGCAAACGAGGATCTAAACAATGAAGAGAATCCATTAGAGATTCTTTCAGAAACTATTTGAAAAAATAAGATAATATTCTGTCTCCTCGTGTGGAGTCGAGAGGTAAATGAATAAAGAACAAAAGGCATATAAGTTTATATTATCAGGTGGAGGAACTGGTGGACACATTTATCCTGCTATTGCGATTGCTAATGAACTAAAATTTAGATTCCCGAATGCAAAATTTCTATTTGTTGGGGCTAAGGATCGCATGGAAATGGAAAAAGTTCCTCAAGCTGGTTTTGAGATTGAAGGCTTATGGATATCAGGAATTCAGAGAAAGTTGTCACTTGAAAACCTAAAATTTCCCTTTAAACTTCTTTCAAGCATATTCAGATCTCGGAAAATTATTAAAAACTTCAAGCCAGATGCTGTGGTAGGAACAGGTGGTTTTGCGAGTGGTCCATTATTGCAAGTTGCTAACTCAAAGGGTATTCCAACCTTAATACAAGAACAGAATTCCTATCCTGGAATTACAAATAAACTACTGAGTAAAAAAGCCAAGTCAATATGTGTTGCATATGAAGGATTGGAGCGATTTTTTCCAAAAGAGAAAATTGTCCTTACTGGTAATCCAATACGAAAGGATTTGATTAGTGTAGAGAACAAAAGCGCTGAGGCTTCAAGTCATTTCAAACTTGATAATTCAAAACTTACACTTTTGGTTCTTGGTGGCAGTTTGGGTGCAAGGCGTATAAATCAACTTATTGAATCAAAGCTTGATTTTTTAAGTAGGAAGAACATACAACTGATCTGGCAATGTGGTAAGTTGTACTATGAACATTACAAAGAGTATTCAAATAAAGAAGGTGTGCAAGTACATGCTTTTCTAAATCAAATGGATATGGCATATGCAGCTGCAGATATTATTATATCTCGTGCTGGCGCGAGTTCTGTGTCTGAACTATGCGTAGTCGGTAAGTCAGTTATGTTTATACCATCACCAAATGTTGCCGAAGATCATCAGACCAAAAATGCCCAAGCTATTGTATCTAAAAACGGCGCGGTTATGCTCCGAGAGAAAGATATTGATAGTGATTTTGATCACCTCTTTTCAGAAATAGTTAATGATAAAAGTAAAAGAGAAACATTAAGTGAAAATATTAAATCCTTAGCACTTCCTAACGCAACTAAGGACATTGTGGATGAAATTGAAAAACTGTTAGTAAAATGAAGTTGAGTCAATTTTCACATATATATTTTGTTGGTATCGGTGGAATCGGGATGAGTGCATTGGCGCGTTATTTTGTGACTAACGGTGCTGAAGTTTCAGGGTATGATAAAACACCTTCAGATATTACATTCGCATTACAAGATTTGGGAGTTGATATAAATTTTGAAGATAATATCAATCAAATTAATGAAGACTTTAGGAATAAGGATAAGACTTTGATCGTCTATACACCTGCCATTCCTAAATCCCACAATCAGCTTAATTTCTTTTTTGATAAAGGCTTTACGGTCTATAAACGATCCGAAGTGTTAGGATTGATTACTAAGAACACATTCTGTTTTGCTGTTGCGGGAACGCATGGTAAGACAACAACAACGAGTATTCTTGGTCACTTATTTAAAGAATGTAGTACGGAAATGACCGCTTTTCTTGGTGGTGTTAGCGAAAACTATAATAGCAATCTCATTCAAAATGGTTCTGATATTTCGATAGTTGAGGCGGATGAATTTGATAGATCGTTCTTAACACTTTCACCTGATTACGCATGTATAACATCGATGGATGCAGATCATTTGGATATTTATGGAAATTCTGAAGCACTCACAGAATCGTTTAAAGATTTTACTCAAAAAATAAAGTCCAACGGGAAGCTATTTGTGAAAAATGGATTGCCAATTGAAGGTATAACATATGGCATCGAGGATGATTCTGATTACATGGCATGCAATATAAAAATTGATAATGGTTCTTACGTTTTTGATATAAATACACCTAAAGAACTGCTGAAGGATTTCAGGTTTGATTTACCTGGTAGGCATAATTTGTCCAATGCTTTAGTAGCATTGTCAATGTCTATTGAATATGGTTTGGCTGAGTCGAAGCTCAAAGAGGCTTTGAGTAATTATCGCGGTGTCAGAAGACGATTTACATATCAAATAAAATCAGAAGATATTGTATTTATTGACGATTACGCGCATCATCCAGAAGAAATAAATGCAGTACACCAAGCTATACGTGAAATGTATCCTAATGACACCGTATTAGTGATTTTTCAACCACATTTATTTAGCCGAACTAAGGATTTTATGGATGAATTCGCAAAAGCATTAAGCCAGTTCGACGAGGTATTACTGCTGGATATCTATCCAGCGCGCGAACTTCCAATCGAAGGTATAACCTCAGACGTGTTATTAGGTAAAATTTCTAATCCGAATATAAGACTATCAAGTAAAGAATATCTAATTGAAAATATTAAGCAATCGGATGCAAAAATAATACTCACAATTGGTGCAGGAGATATTGGAGAAGAAGTGAAAAAAATCAAAACGGCGTTGCTTCATGAAAATTAATTGGGGATACATAAAGATTGCATTTTTGTTACTCTTAGTAGGGTTTCTCTATGCATTTTCAAATCACAAGAATAACGTAAGGGTTTTAAAAGCACCAAAAGTAGAATTTATAGGGTCGGACAATCTGTTTTTGACCCATACAAATGTTAGTAAATTGTTAATACAAAATCCTGATAGTATAAATAACGCGCGTAAAGATATTATAGATTTGAATGAGTTAGAATCTGCCCTAAATTCTAACCCTATGGTAAAACAAGCCAAAGTCTATATGTCTGTGAATGGCGAGATTACGGCAGAAGTTGAGCAAAAAAGACCTATAGCTCGTGTATATACAAATGTATCATATTATATAGATGATGACGGTTCGTATATGCCTTTGTCGAATAATTATTCGGCGAGAGTGCCTTTAGTCACGGGTAGAGTATATAAATCGAAGCTCAAAAGAATTTATAAGATAGCCAAGAAGATTGATGAGGATGAGTTTTTAAAACAACATGTTATAGAAATTAATCAGGATGAAAAACAGGATATCACCTTACGATTAAGAGGATTCAGTTTCAATGTAGAATTAGGAGATCTAAGTAATCTTGAAAGAAAGGTGAATAATTTCAAGGCATTTTATAAAAAAGCCATTAACGACAAAACAACAAACACTTACAGCAGTGTGAATTTAAGGTTTGATAGCCAGGTGATATGCACCAAAAAGTAAAATATGGAAAAGCATAATATTTCGGTAGGATTAGACATAGGAACCACAAAGATTGTGGCAATGATTGGCCGTGAAAACGAATATGGCAAGTTAGAAATCTTAGGTGTAGGTAAGTCAAAAAGTCTCGGTGTTCATCGCGGAGTAGTAAATAATATCACCCAAACAATTCAATCTATTCAGCAAGCTGTTCAAGAAGCGGAAGCAGCAGCATCTGAGAAAATAGAAGGGGTAACGGTTGGTATTGCTGGTCAGCATATACGCAGTCTTCAGCATAGTGATTACATCACAAGACCAAATTCTGAAACGGTAATTGACGAAGCAGATATTGATAGATTGATTAACCAGGTTCATAAACTTGTTATGTTGCCAGGTGAAGAAATTATTCATGTCTTACCACAAGAGTTTAAAGTCGATGGACAGGCAGAAATTACGGAGCCAATTGGTATGTATGGTGGCCGATTAGAGGCAAACTTTCATGTTGTAGTAGGTCAAGTTTCATCTATACGAAATATTGGACGATGTGTAAAAAGTTCAGACTTAGAATTAGAAGGTATCACCTTAGAGCCTCTGGCATCAGCAAATGCAGTGTTGAGTCAAGAAGAAAAAGAAGC